>DASTGW010000344.1:0-19325 GCA_035718705.1 Terriglobales bacterium
CTTCGGCAGAAAAGTCTTGGGCTCGGCCGCGTGGGCCAAGGTGGTGATCACGAATAGTAGAAAAACAAGAAATCGCTTCATGGAAACAGAAAGGAGCCCTGTCTATTAGACTACGCCGCCGGCCACAAAGTTCCTGAAAACCGAGAGTTTAGGCGCGGACAGCAGGTTTGGACAGGCGTTCACGGACAAAATTCCTGATCTCTTGAGTGCAGTAAGGGGGCGGAGCGACCTCGAAAGTAACTTTGCCCTGCACTGGCTTAAGCGAAACGCCCTGCCACTGTGGCACTTGTCCCTGACCATTCTGCACCACAATGGCATCGGCGCGATCGAGATACTCGCGCGCCGAATCTTTGAAGTCGGAATTGGCAAAATCGAGAATGGTCAGGTACAGGTCAGGCCGCAAGAACTTGATGATGCTGTTGGATTCGAAGATTACGTTCTCTGCCTCGGCGACAATCTTGCGAATTCGCGGCATGGCCTCCGCCAACATGCCCTGTCGGGTTCGCACCCAGTAGACACTTTTGGCTCCCGCGACAAGAAAGCGCGAGGTATCGCTTTCGCCGGAGAGCTCGTGCTCTTGCGTGACAGCGCTGGTGTGATCATCGGTCACGCAGTCACAAGGTTCACCATTCGCTGAACAAATGCCGTGCCCATATTGCGTGATCTTGAGCGCCGTCCAATGCATCTCCGGCATGGAGGTAATCAATTCGGCGACCATGCTGGTCTTGCCAACACTCCGGGAATGTCCGCCAACTACAACGATCGACATGATTACTTCTTTGCCAAACGCGCCAGAGTCGCCAGTTCCTTCAAGTATTGCTTGATGGGTCGCGCGGGAGTGCCCCAGAACAACACGCCTTTGCCGCGGATTGTCTTGTTACTTGGAACACCGCACTGAGCGCCGAGAATTGCGCCTTCTTCCACGATAACGTGGTCGGCAATGCCAACCTGGCCAGCGACGACGACATTATCGGCAATCACTGCACTGCCAGAAACTCCGGTTTGGGCGGCGATCACCACATTCTTTCCGATGCGCACGTTATGCGCGACGTGGCAAAGATTGTCGATTTTCACGCCGTCGTCGATGAAGGTTTCGTCGAGCGCGCCGCGATCGACCGTGCTGTTGGCGCCGATCTCAAAATCATTACCGATGCGAAGGCGTCCGATCTGCGGAAACTTCTCGTACTTACCCGTGGTCCGGTCGGGAACGTAGCCGAAGCCATCGCTACCAAGCACCACGCCCGAGTGGATGATGGCTCTATTACCGAGTTCCGTACCGGAGTAGATGGTCACATTGGTTTTGATGATGCAGTCAGACCCGACCCGCACCCGTGAGTTGAGACAGCAATTCGGACCGATGATGGTTCGCTCGCCGATGACAACGTTCGCCCCAATCACAGTGTTTGGTCCGATGTATGCGCCCTTCCCTATCTGTGCTGAAGGATCGACGATCGCCGTGGAGTGAACGCCAGGGCTGGTCTTCGGAGTAGGATGCAGCAGGGGTAAAGCGCGCACGAACGCGAGTTTCGGCTGTTCAGCAATGAGCAAAGTTTTGTTGGCGTGCTTGCCCGCGGCGAACTCACCGGCGATCACGACCGCTGCCTTAGACGCGAGAGCAGAGTCGAGGAACTTCGGGTCATCTACGAACACGACGGATTCAGAGGTGGCCGACTCGATGCTGGCGGCGCTCTTCACTTCGACATCGCCGTTGCCCAACACACGGGCGTGGATCGCTTCTGCAATTTGTTCTGCTGTCATTGATGATCTCAGTATAAGGGTGGCTCTCCGGGCGGACGCGTCTTCCAACGCTTGTGGACCCAGAGCCATTGGTCAGGATACCTGCGAACGAATTCCTCGATAACTTTCGTGAACTTGGCGGTATTAGCGAGAACGTCTTGTTCGTGGTTTCCGGTGCGAATGAGATTCACCGCAGGTTCAAAGTGGACGCGATATTTACGCAGCACCGGGTCCCAGATGGTGAAAGCCGGAACCACGGCTGCGTTCGTCTTCAAGGCGACCCTTGCAATGCCGCTGGCGGTACATGCCTGGAGTCCGAAGAAATCGACGAACACGCCTTGCGGTGGGGTCATGTTCTGGTCCATCAGGACACCAACTGTCTCCCCGGCGCGAACGGCGGAAATCAAGCCGCGCGCGAAATCCTGTTTGGCGAAGGTTTTGTTGCCGTGAAGCATCCGGCGTTCGCGAATGAGGCGATCGAGATAAGGATTGTCCAACGGGCGAATGACCACTCGCATGCTGTTGCCATAGAGCGCATGCGCAAAGGAGCCAATTTCCCAGCCGCCCAGATGCCCGGTCAGGAACAGAACGCCCTTCCCGCGAGCACGAGCCGCATCGTAGCCCTCGAAGCCTTCGTAGACGGCTAGCGTTTCGATGTTCTTCTTGTCGTAGGAAGGAAGCTGACAGAAATCGGCAAGCTGGCGGCCAAGGGTCCGAAAGACACCGCGCACGATTTTGCGATGCTCGCGCTTGTTCTTTTCCGGCATGGCGATCTGCAGGTTACGCAGACCAACCTGCCGCAGACGAGGATGCGCGAGATAAACGAAGTATGCGAGACCAATGCCGAGCATGCGAGCCATTCCGCGCGGAAGAACGCGGAACAGGTTCACCACCAGCCAGATAGGTGCATACTCGATTTTGTGGCGCATCGAAAGCGGGACGGTAGCATCCTCGGAAAACTGAAGTCAAACTTGAAGCTGTGTGCGTACCTATATGCAAAAGCCCGGGCGACCGCCCGGGCACTGATGGGAAGCGGAGACTACTTTCCAGGACTCGTCGAGGAAGCCGGAGCCGCGGCCGGTGCGGGACTGGTTCCGCTATATTTGCCCAGCGCCGTAAGGAACGGACTCGACTCTGAAGGAGCCTCCACATTGCCATTAAGAATGGTCCGGAAAGGCACCATCCGGCCGTAGAAGGCTCGAGTGTCGTCCTTGCTCTGAGCGATGACAGCTCCATTGAGAGTGATTCCGGCGAAGATACCTCGAGCACGGGAGTAGGTCAGGACCTCCGCTCGCATCTTCCAGTCCGTAGATCCTTCTGCGTGTCGGCCAACCGGCCCCGCGGCAACGGAGCCATCCGCACCGAGTTTGAATTTGCTTGATAGCAGGGCTTTCATGCCATTCTCGTTCATGATCACCATCACCAGATCTACGGCCTGCGCCCCGATCTGAAGTCCAAAACTGCCGCCCTTAACGGTAAAGAACACGGGCGCGCTCCAACCCTTGTCCGTACGGCAACTGGCTACGCCCTTGCCGTACTGGGCCCCGAGCCCCAGGCCTCCCTTAAGAAGCGACGGCACCACCGCTACGCACTTGGCAGAACCGAATATTTCTTCAGGGATGCCACTATCCGGAGCAGACATGATCTCGTTGAGAACGGTACCAGCGTCGTCGATGCGGGAGATGGTCTTGTCGCGGTCACCTTCGGCAAACGCAACACTGGAAAGTAAGAGCGAAAGGAACAATACGAAAAAGCGCTTCATCGCAACCTCGGGGGATAAGTCCCAGGCGGGACGTGGAATTGGGTGGCCGGTAACGCGACCGGAACAGGGTAAACGATACGGCTATCCTAACCCACGGGCATGTTTCAGGTTGCGGGGTAAGGTTGTCGGATGGGGTTCGGGGAAAATAAGAAGGGGCCGGGATTCATGACCCTGATCGAATCCCAGCCCCCGTCTCCCAGGTTCTGTGGTAGGTGAAGCGAGTATGCCGTCTGGCTCCGGAATCGCAAAGATTACTGAGGTCTATGCACCGGAGTTCGGCGGGTCGTTGTCTACTTGCTGCTCACCAGCGAATGCGTGATCGCGTGCACAGAAAGCGCAATGCGGTTCTGGACGCCGACTTTGCGCATCAGCTTGGCGACGTGGGCCTTCACCGTACGTTCTTCAATGCCGAGCGAAGAGCCAATTTCCTTGTTGGAGCGGCCAGCGACTAACAGTTCGAGCACCTGCTTCTCGCGGTCGGTGAACGTAACACGTCCGGCCGGGAAGATGCGGCCCGGGGTCGAGGACACGCGCTCAATGAACATGGAGAGCACACGACGGGGAGCCCAGACGGATCCTTGGTTGACGATCCGGATGGCCATCACGAACTCTTCGGGCGTGGCCGCTTCGTCCACGTAACCCTTCGCTCCGGCAGCGACTGCCTTGAGAATCGATTCATCGTCAGCTCCGGTTCCGGTCACGATGATGCGCAGGTCGGGGCGGGCGGCCTTCAGGCCGGCCATGACGTCGAACAGGTTCTGTCCTGCCTGATTGCCGAGCAGGATGATGTCGATGTCGGGCTGCGACGCAATCTGCGTCAAGGTGGTGGCGGAGATTTCGAAGTCGTTCTCGGTATCGAACAACGCACGCAAGCCAATGAGGCGTAGGGGGTCAGTTTCGACCACTGCGATACGGATCTTAGGTTTCTTTGCGGGTGCGGGTTTCATGGCAGCTCCAGATACAACTAGCCAAGAATAGGCGAGATTCTGGTCACTGCCAAGCAGCCAAAGTACTTATGGACACTGTACCAACGGACATGTCCTTAAGGTCAGTATCGACACTACTTGCGGGCGAAGATTTCCCCGTTCTCTTTCTGATTGGCGAAGCCGTCGGAGTAGCCAAGCTGGTACCCACTGCTGAAGGCTTGGCAATAATTTCCCCGCGGTTCGCCCTCCCCACCCTTACTCTGAAGTGCATTTTCATCGCACTGGAACGGGGTATTCGCGAGATTGTCCTTGGAACGGCCGTCTTTAAGCCCTTGCTTCTGACCGGAAACGTATCCCTCCCGGAAGGCGCGATCGAAGCTTTGGTCAGAGCGCACATCGTGCTTGAGCCCACCGTGCCCACGGACCAACTGGACTGCACGGAAATTCCTCCCCGAGAAACAATCAACGTACCCAACTAGATAACCGTAGTGGTAGCCGTCGTCGAAGAGGCCGTGGTCGCCGAAGAGCGGTCGATATCCGACAGGCTTCTTGTAGCGCTCGTGGGTCTTCACGTCGCGGTAACTGCGTCCCATCTGCATGTCGAGATCGCCGGTATGAAAGCCTTCTTCGTAACCGTGCATGTAGCCGTGTGCGAAGGATGACTTTACAAACAGGTCACGAGAGGACATGTGCCAATCGTCTCTTTGGGCATTCGCCGAGACGCAGGCGAGGAACAGGATGCAAAGGAAGGAAACGGAGCGGAGAGACCAAAAGGCATTCGACACGGCCATCCCTCGAACGATTGAGATGTAGAGCCCTCAATTCCGGATGTCAGCTGCTAAGACCGTTGGAAAAAACCATCACCCCAAGAGAATTGGGCCTACTTTGACACGGGTTTGCGTCCTTCGCAAGACGTGCCTAAGGCGTTATCACCTAGAGGCCTAGGCACTTTCGTGCATTTGATCCCAGAGCTCCTGACTGCATACTGCATGCAACAACAGCCAAACAAGATTTGGTTCTGTCCGGTCTCCGGCAAACCTGCCTGTAGATCAGGGATTAGGACAGTGCTAAGCGGACCGGCCTCGTCAACCGGAAACCGAAGAGGGGTTGTTGTTGAAGCGCCACGAGATGAATTCTTACTCTCAGCCCCGCGCCTGGTTCCCAATCCTTCTCACCATTGTGTTTGCGGTAAGTAGCTGCTTTGCAGAGGCGGCGAAGAATCCGTACGACCAGAAACTGCAATCGCTGAGTGAACAGTGGAAGGCGAGCGGTGAAGCGCGTAAGGCAGTGATTCTGGGTGAGATATATGATCTGCGCGAGTTCGTGACGGACGCTGCCGCTGTAACCTCGCAGCTCAAGGTAGTGACCGGGCACAACTTTGAAAGCGCTCTCATTCGTGATGAAGCCAGCTGGCATCTGGCCCAGATCGCCGTGCACGAAGGACGGATTGAGGACGCCCGGAACCAAGCCGACGCGTTGGGACTCGTCCGAGATTGGGTTCGGATCGACGATGAGAATTGCGCTGCGCTTGGGCGTAATTCGAGAAGATCAAACCTCAAAGCAGGTCCGCTGGGTGTAGTGACCGTGCACACGTCCCGACCGATATGCGCCGTAACCGCCGTGTATAGTTCGTCAACAGTCGATGCAGCCTTGCGCTTTGGGGCAAGTGTTCCTCTTACTCTTTATGTAAATGGAACTAAGGTTAAAGCTGGGAGCCAGGTCCGGGATTTTGGATTTGACCAAGCTACCTTCGGCACCCAATTGCGCGCAGGATGGAATACTTTCGCGATTGAACTTTCCGGTGAGGAGGATGCCCAGACATTCGCGCTGCGCGTAACCGGTCCTAACGGCGGTGGAGTACCGCTGCAAGCCGACGCTTCGCGTGCCGTGGCGACCAGTTCTGTCCTTAGTCGCGTGGATGCTACCGATCTTCTGCAAATTGCGTCGCAGGACAGTGACTCGGCGGAGGGTCTCTCGACCTTGGCGGCACTCGAGCAACTTCGCGGAATCAACAACGACGAGCATTTGCAAGAGGCCGTGAAAATGGCGCCCACGGCGGAGCGCTGGCTTGCCGTCGCAAAGGCATGTGCGGATCAAAACTGCGCGTTTGCGGCGATGAACGGAGCGTTGGCAATCGAAAGCAACTATGGCCCCGCTAAATCGGCGATGGCTGAGTACTACGTTGGCCGTGGGCAACTGGAAAAAGCACGCGACCTGTTCCAAGAAATATTGCAGAACAATGCAGATGATTTTGTAACGCGAAAGAAGTTTGCAGACGTTCTGTTTGCCGCCGGAGCTTCTGTCGAAGCGATGTCGGAATACAAACATCTTGCGAGCGACGGACACATTCCTATCTGGCTGAAGCGCGAAATCGCGCTGCGCTATACCGATGCCGGTCTGACTGCACAGGCCACGCTGCTGCTGAATCAAGTTTGGAAGAATAGTTTTGACGACGATCGCGTCCGAGCTGCATTGGCTGGACTGGCAGAGCGCCGTGGCGACATCGCCACCCTGCAAATGCTCGCGGAATGCGCCGAAACCGTGGATCCGATGGACCCGCAAGTCACGATCGAACTGGCCCGTTACGGCGCAAAAGCAAGAACTCAAGCCGTGGTCGGGGAGAGCGCTGAGTACCATCTGCAGCATGCCGACATGCTGGCCTTTGCCGGCGAGACACGGGAAGCAAGCGCTGAATTGATGAAAGCAGCGAAGTACGATGGGCGGATCCAGTTACCTCGTTCGACCCCTGCATCATCCGTACTTGATTCTGCATACCTGCTTGATCCGGCGAAGCTGGCCGCCGACGCGCGTCGTACCCCGCCCAACGAAAAGTCGAACGTCATCTCACTCGCCGACGTCAACATTGAGCGCATTCTGCCGACGGGGCAGAGTGTGGTTCATGCGCAGCAGATCTTCTACATTGCGAATGATCGCGGAGCTCGCGATTACAGCATCCGCTCCGTGCAGTACAGTCACGCAACGCAGAAGCTGAGCGTGCTGGCGGCACGAGTGTACAAGGCCGACGGTCGGGTGCTGGACGCCGACGATCAGGGTGAAAGCTCGGTGGCGGACACCAGCGTCTCGATGTACTACGACACGCGTTCGCACGCGTACCGCTTCCCTTCACTCGAAAAAGGTGACGTGATCTGCCTCGAGTACCGGATCTCGCCGAACTCGAACGTAAATCCCTACGGCAACTATTTCGGCGCACTGATCGCCTTTCAGAACGGCTTGCCACAAAAATTGCATCGCTATGTCCTGGTTGCATCGACAGATCGAAAGCTGAATATCGTCGAGCAGCGCATGCCGGTGAAGGCGGTCATTCTCCAGAAAGAGGGCAATACCGTTTACCGCTGGGATGCGACGAATATAGCTCCGTTGACGACAGAACCGCGCGGTCCGTCGCTGACGGAAGTCGCTCCGTATGTGAGCGTCTCCACGTTCGAAGATTGGACGCAGCTGGGCCGCTGGTACGCAAAGATGATCGCTCCGCAATTCGCCCTCGATGGCGAACTGCGCGATGCGCTCTCGCGCATTACGGCTGAAACGAAGACAGAGCAGGAAAAGATCCATGCGATCCACGAATTCGTGCTCCGCAACACCCATTACGTTGCGATGGAATTCGGCGTGTATAGCTACAAGCCCTATCCGGTCAGCCAGGTGTATGCGCGCCGCTTTGGGGACTGCAAGGATAAAGCCAGCCTGATGATTGCCCTCCTGCGCGGCGCCGGTGTGGACGCCGATCTGGCCCTGGTGCGTACCCGCAAATTAGGTGACGTCAGCGAACACGCCACGAACATCGCGATCTTCAATCACGCCGTGGCCTACATTCCGAAATACGATCTGTGGCTCGACGGTACAGCGGAATACGCCGGCTCTCGGGAACTCCCTCTGGACGATCAAGGTGCGATGGCGCTGACCGTAAACGTCGACGGTGAGGCGACGCTGCGCCGCATCCCGGTGACACTGCCGATGCAGAACTACACGCATCGTGTCGTACGCGCGGAAGTACAGCAGGACGGCAACATCCTGTTCACGGGATCGGCCTACACTCGAGGCGAAGACGCGCCTGGTCTTCGCCGGGAATACGAATTACCCGATCGGCAGCGCGATACAGTTCGCTCAAACCTTGCGCAGGTATACCCCAGCGTGCGCGTAGATACGGTGCACGTGGATGGAGCGCAGGACATCGAGCGTGACATCAACGTGAAGTTCAGCGGTTCACTCGACAAGTTTGCTGGAAGCAAGGAGTTGGGCCTGACCTCTTCGTGGCTGCCCCATCAGTACGTGAATTCCTTGGCTTCGGCCACCACGCGCTCGCAGGATCTGTTGCTGCCCGCTCCGTGGACGACGGAAGAGGAAATTCATTTCGTGGTGCCCGAGGGCGCCAACATCGAGTCAGTGCCGACGAATCTGAACTACGAAACTCCGTTTGGCACCGCCGTTATCAAATACGAACGCCGCGGACGCGAACTGGTTGTGAACACCTCTGTGCAGTTCCGCCGCTTGCGCATCACTCCTTCCGAATACACCGGCTTCCGCGAGTTCTGCTCGGAAGTTGAGAAGGCGTTTCGCCGCGACGTCAAAGTGCGACTCGCAGGTTAGAATCTAATCTGGCGTGCGTTTCCGGTTCGCAGCGATCGTGTTCCTGGTATCGCTCTCCTTGGCCGCCGGCCAAGAGCGACCAATCCGCGCCAAATCCACGAAAACAGATATCGCTGAGGAAGCGCGCACAGCCTTCTTCGTTCGCTCCGATCTGGACGGCACACTACGTTTAACAGATGCGGCTTTAAAAGGACATCCGCGGAATGCAGAGTTGCTGTTCTTGCGCATGGAGGCCGCTGCCCTCGAGGCAGACGCCACCACAACTCTGGACGCAGCCCTGCAGCTTTGCAGCGTTTTACAGCCCGGAGCCGACCCGCTGGGTAATATTGCATCCGCGCGAGTCCTGGATCTGGCAGGCAATTCAGCACAGTTTCGGGCTGTGATTCCCCGGATCCGACAACTAATTGCTGCCGAGTCGCCTTACTCAAATAATCTGCGAGCGTCCCTGATTGCGGCCGCCGCAGAAGGCGCAACCGGGTTGAACCTTCTGACCCTTTCTCGAGAGGCAGGATTACTCACCGACTGGCGTGTTGCCGGACCGTTCGGAAAGCTCAGCAACGTTGCCTTCGAACAAGCGTGGCCTGCAGAACGAGAAGGCCTGACTGCGGAACGCGTCGCAGGTCGTGCAGTCGAACGCTTGCGTTTTAACGAGGGCACGTTCGAACTCCCCGAATACTTCTCGCGGGAAGGCATCTTCTACGCTTCCAGTGTGGTCCGATTTGGGGAGAACGCCCGCAAGACGTTGCGTGTCGAATCGGATGGCACGCTGGAAGTTTTCGTCGATGGCCGCAGTGTTTTGCGAAAAGATGATCGTTTCCGTATTGGATCGCAAGTGGCATTTGCGGACTTAGATGTAGGGGCGGGCTCACACCAGGTGCTGGTGAAATTCATCCCTGCGGCACTTCCCTTCCGGGTTGCTTTCGTACCGGTACGCACCCGCGAGAAGCAGGGCTTGGACGGAGATCCGGTAGAAACGGCGTACGTCGCGGCCGCAGTGGACTTCTGGAACGGCAACTATTCCGATGCTGTGAACCGACTCGTTCAATTGCGGAAATCGCATTCGTCGGCAGCCGTTGACTTCCTTCTCGCGAGCGCCTGGGAGCATTCGTCGGATGACTCGCCGGAAGAGAGCAATTACCTCCTCTCTTGCTTGCAGGCTTCATCGCAGGCTACAGCAGCAGAATTTCGTCTCGCTCAGAAAGCACAAAGCGCCGGGCGAACAGACGAAGCGTGGCAGCGCGTTTCATCCATCGCGCAAACCCATCCGGACTTCGCTGCGGCTCAACAGCTCGCTGCCGAGATCGCAGTCGCTCACAATTGGACTTTGGAAGCAATTTCCGCCATTGACGCTGTAACGCGGCTGCACCCAACCTGTTCATCCTTGGAAGATGCTTACCGCTTCTACTCGGCACACGCGCAATTTGACCGTGGCTCAGAGCTGATGAACCGGATCGCCAAATGCTCTCCGGGCAATACGACCTACATCGCTCTCCTCAGTGAATCCGGAGAGCACGAAAACGCGGTGCGGGCCGCTGCAAAGGTACTGTTGGCCAATCCATTTTCCCGGCAAGCACGCTTTCTGGAGGTCCGAGAACTGGCACTCTCAGGCCGCGATGCAGAGGCACGCGATGCAGCGCAGGAGTTGGCAAAACTCGCACCGAATTCCACCCGGTATGCGGAACTGGCCAAACCCGACGTGAACCTGATCGGAGTTCTTGAAGAAAAGTCAGACCGCCGCCGCGACTTTCTCTCCAATCGACCGTTCTATGCGTCCTATCGACGTGATGGCCTGAAGGTTTCGCAAGAGAACGCACAACGGAATCCGTCCGCCCCGGCGGTTACGCTGGTCGAAGACAAAGTCTCGCGCCTGAACGACGACCACACTGTATCGGTGTACTTCCACAGAATCGTGAAGATACTGACGCGCAGCGGAATTGATACTTTCGGCGAAATCACGCTGCCGCGAGGGGCCGAACTTCTCGAACTGCGCACCATTAAGCAGGACGGCACCATCGCTGAACCTGAGTTTCACGAGAACAAGACCTCCATTTCTATGCCGGCGCTCTCACCGGGCGATTGCATCGAGCAGGAATACGTCGTTCACTACAACGATACGAAGGGTATCAACGGGCATCAGGCGGAATTTACTTTTACCTTTGGCCGCTATCACATGGCAATCGCGAGCATGCGCTTCGTTGCCATTACCCCGGAGTCAGAAGGCATTGTCACCCAGGAGCTGAATGGCGCGCCGAAAGCGACGGCGGAAACCAAGGAAGGTCGCCGTGTTCAATCCTGGGAACTGGCAGCGGTTCCCGAGTATGTCGAAGAGACTTCTCTGCCCGCGCGGGAGGTGCTTCCTTATGTTCGCGTTCTTACATCTCCAGTTGCCGGCTGGACTAGTGTGCGCGACTGCTATCGCGATGCCCTCATCGATGCGGTGCGTATTGGACCCCGGACTCTGGCCGCGCTCGATTCCCTTCGGCGGGAAGGAACCGAAGCCGATAAGCTCAAGACGATATACAACTTTGTGGCATCGCGCATTCGATCGGACCGGACTGTGTTTCAAGGGGAAGGTCTGACTTCCGCCGAAGAAACGCTCGCCGCAAATATAGGCAGTAAAACTGCGGTATTGATCGCAGTAGGGCGTGCCGCCGGACTACAAGCAGATCTGGTGTTGGCACGAGATGTCAGTTCGCAGCCTCCAGTTGTTTCGCAATCGGCGTTTACGAGACCGTTAGTGCAAGTGACGATGCGGGGAAATCCACTTCTCCTTGATGTCGAAACGCCGAACATGGGTTTCGGTCTGATCTCTGCGAATCTCGACCGTCGTGAGGCTCTACTCGTTGCACTCACGGAACCGTCCTCCCGAAGCTTGATCTCGCTGAACTCGCCTCAAAACGAACAAAGCCTCGCCGAAGGAACGCTGCGCATTACCCCGCAAGGTGAATTGGACGCCCGGGTCACGTTACGCCTGGGCGCATCTCGTAGCGCGCAAATGCGGACCACGCTTGCCAACATCGAAACGGGTGGCCGTCCTCAGTTTCTGCAGGATTTGGCGGCCCGCATATTCAAGGGCGCTCAAGGTACGACGGGAGAGATTCGGAATGAACGAGAGCTCGATCGTCCGCTGGAAATCGCATTTCACTGCCGAGCTGCTGGATTCGTGAATGTTCTTTCGGCGACGGCCAGTGCGGACCAATTCGTTCCAAACCTCGGATTACGCCAGCTGTTCGCGAAGGCGCCTTCACGACGGTTTCCGCTTTATCTGGACGCTCCGCTTGTCGAACGCACTACGTTTCGGGTGGAACTTCCCTCCAATCTGCGCGTCGCGCGGCGCTTGAGCACAGTGGACCTTCGCAGCGAGTTCGGTCGATATCGCCTGGTCTCGCGAGAGTTGAGCGGCAACAGTTTCGACGTAACCCGTGAGTTCGATATTCCCGTGCAGGTGATCCCTCCGGGCCGCTACCCTGATTTCCGAAGTTTTGCCTCGCAAATCGAGGATGCTGAGCGCCAGCGGTTTGCGTTTTCAGTGTCGGGAATCACGCCTGCTTCCTCCGCGCGTACTGAGTAGCCGGTCAGCTCGCGAATAATCCCACGGCTACCCTGCCTCTCTTCATAATGGATGGAAATCACCCCAGGAGGTTCGATGGCAAATAGCCCTAATCAAGGTAATGATCAGGAAAACATGCGTTTCCGCTGCAAGGATGTCGGATTCGCAAACTGCCCGTGGGAAGCCACTGGGCGCAACGAGCAAGAGCTCATGCCGCAGATCGAACGTCACGGGCGTGAGCAGCATGGCATCAACAACATCGATCCGGCGACCCGGGACAAAGTTCGCGGCGCCATTCAAAAAGCAGCGTAACCAAGAGGGCGAGCGTGGTTTCCACGCTCGCCCTCTTACTCCAACTGTTGCTGGACTGTTCCTAACCGATAAACTCGCCCACTTCGCGCAGCGCGCCCGCCACGCCATTCCGTGAGGCTTCGTCGGCGAAGCGTTCCGCTACGCGCTGGACGGTAGAGAAAATCTGCGCACCGCGGGAAATGTAGTCCGGGGCATTGTCCCAGAAATGTTCGAATTGATCCGGGTACTCGCTCGCGAGGACCACAAGTCCGACAGTGGCCAATGCTGCGCCGGCCGGGCGACGTCCCTTGATTAACAGCAGGGCGCCTGCGGTTACGGACCCGATTACGATTGCTTTCTTCCAGTTCACCATTTGTATATCTCCGTTTTGCCGGCGCTCGACCGGGCTGCTTGTTAGAAGTCGAAAGCGGCTGCTTTCGTTGTCCCGTGTAGTGCGTGCGCCCCTAAGTATCAACGTAGACCTTCGATATGACGGATGGATGAGCCCTGACCAGAGTACACCAATGGCAAAAAGGCCGCGATCGCTCGCGGCCTTTTTGCTGGCTACTGAATACTGGGTACTGGCTACTACATGTCGAACTGTTCCTGGTGCAGCGTCGCATCCGACTTCACCAGGATGTTATGCCCGGTGAGCTCTTCCATTTCCATCAGCCACTTTCCGCTGTTCGCCTTGAGGGCCTTGGCGACTTCCGGATTGACCCGCAACAGGATATCTCCTTCGAACTGCTTTGCCATCTTGCGCATTTCTACGTAGATTTCGTTGCAGATAGTCGGCGGCGATTTCACGTAGCCGTTGCCGGTGCAATATGGACAAGGCGTGCCCAAGGTGCGCTCCAGCGACTGCTTGACGCGTTTGCGGGTGATCGCCACCAGTCCGAAATCGTTGAACTGAAGGACCTTCGAGGGTGCACGATCGGTCCTCATCTCCTCTTCGAGCGCCTGCATCACCTTTTGGCGATTCTTTCGCTCGTCCATGTCGATGAAGTCGATCACGATGATGCCACCTAAGTCACGCAGGCGGATCTGCCTCACGATCTCTTTGATGGCATCCACGTTAGTCTTGAAGATCGTGTCTTCCAGACGCGTAGTCTTGCCCACGTACTTGCCGGTATTGATGTCGATCGCCACCAGCGCTTCCGTCTGGTTGATTACGATGTAGCCACCACTCTTCAGCCAGACCTTCGACTTCAGAGACTTGTTGATCTCGGCGTCGAGTCCGAACTGCTCGAACAGCGGCGTGTCCTTCGTATAGAGCTTCACACGACGAACCAGGCTCGGCTGGAAGCGGGCGACGAAGCGGTTGATGCGTTCGTATTCTTGCTCAGTATCGGCCCAGATCGCGGTGAAGTCTTCCGTCACCAGGTCACGCATCGTGCGCTCGACCAGGTTCAGGTCGTGGTAAATCAGCGCCGGAGACTTGCTATTTTCGGAACGAGTCTTGATGTCGTGCCATAGGCTCTTCAGGAAGCGGATGTCGTTGCGAAGATCTTCTTCACTGATGCCTGCCGCTGCGGTGCGGACGATGAAACCACCGTGCCCATTTTCACGCTCGCTTTGCACGATGCGCTTCAGGCGCATGCGTTCTTCGTCGGAACTGATCTTGCGCGAAACACCGGTGTGGTTCACTGTCGGCATGTAAACAAGGAAGCGTCCGGGAAGCGCGATGTGCGAGGTGATGCGAGCGCCCTTCTTCCCTATGGGCTCTTTCGCAATCTGCACCAGGATCTCCTGGCCTTCCTTCAGCACTTCGGAAATCAGCACCTGCGGACGCGACTGCTCACGCCGCGGGCCACCTCGTCCGAACCTTCCGCGGCCCCGATCGCGATCGCCACTGCCACCGCGACGACCACGGCGTCCGCGGTCGTAATCCGGACGCGGCGAACGCTGCTGCAGGCCTGACGTTCCCGAAGGTCCGCGCAGTTCCGCTCGCGCATTCTCCGGCTCTCCGATTTCGGCATACGCGGCGTTCTCGATTTCTTCCAGTTCCTCGTCTTCGCCTTCGCCGTTGTCTTCGTAACCGCCCGTAATTTCCTGGATGGCGCCAGTTTCGTTTAACGCCTGCGCCAGTTCCTTGGCAGCCAAGGCCATCGGTTCAAGCGTTTCTTCTTCTAGTTCCTCGTAGTCTTCAGGCTCGTAGATCGACTCCGCCGGATGCGGCAGGTCGTCTTCGCGCTCGTCGGCGTCGAACTCTTCCTCTTCGAAAGCACCGGCGGGAGCATTGTGGTAATGAGTCGTGGTGTCGTGAGTCTCTTCCGTGGCCTCGCCTTCAGCCGTCGGCGAACCGCTGAAATGATTGCGCTCGTCAGAAGCGAACTCTTCATGCGCCTCTTCATCGTGATGTTCGGCCTCCACGTGGCCGTGGGAAACTTCTGCTTCTTCTCCACCAAAGACCGACGCTACGTTCATTCGCTCAAAACGTCGTGCCTCTTCAGGTTCTGACTCTTCCGCTTCGCGATTTTCCTCGTGCGCGTGCTCTTCGTGAGCAAAGATCTCGTGCGCCGGATTCTCGTGCGTCTCCTCGATCTCCTCCTCCATCACGGGAGGGACGATCATGCCCTCATCTTTAATCGCGTCATGCTCGTGGGTGGCTGCTTCCTGGCCGTGTGACCAGGTTTCCGCGTCATCCTTCGCTTCTGGTCGAACATCGCCTTCTTCAGGACTAACCGCGCCAAACTGAGGAGCATCGTCCTGCGACGTAGCCGGTGCATACGCCTCTTCTTCCTGCCCTTGCACCGCCGGCGCCTGCTGCTGAATGTTCCGGTACTTCGAAATGCTTTCGCCCGGCAACATAATCGGCGCATATGGGCGAGGTGGCTCCGAGTCTTCCTGCTGGCGGTCACTGCCACGGTCGCGATCACGCCCGCGATCGTCACGACCACGTCCGCGCCCCCGGTCGCGTCCCCAGCGGCTTCCGCGACGGTCGTCGCGAGAATAACGCTCTTCCCTCGGCCGCTCTTCCCGCGCTTCTGAAGATGTACCCTCCGACGGTTCCGAAGTCTCTGCCGGACGATTGAACTTCGCAATCGACTCACCCGGCAGGATGATCGGCCTATACATCGGCTGTTCGAAGGTTTCGTCCGGCGTCTCTTCTTCCGCTGCCTCTGCTTGCGGAGAGCTTTCCGACGACGCCTCTACCGCATCTGAGACGCCATTCTGGGGCTGCGCAAACTTCGATTCCGGAAAGCCTCGATCGCGTCCGCCACGACGGCGACGGCGACCACGCCAGCGACGACCTCCGCCTTCGGATTCCCCCCGCTGCTCAGCTCCGTTGCCGCCATTAGCGTTCTCCTCGGATGTTTCCTCTTCGCCAAAACCTCCTTCGAACACCGCCGGTCCGGAACTCAACTGCACTTCCGGCTTCGGTTCCTGCGGCTTCATCTCAAAAGGCTTGGCTGTGACGACGGGAATCGGTTCGAGCGAATCTTCGTCGTCTTCCATCTCGAAAAAGTCCGAGACGTAGAGGAAGGCATCGCGTTCAAGGCCGATATCCACGAACGCCGACTGCATGCCTGGCAGCACGCGCGTCACGCGTCCCTTGTAAATGGATCCGGCTAGGGTGTATTCGTTTTCACGTTCGAAATAAACTTCAGAGAGCTGATCGCTTTCTACCAGCGCCACCTTGGTTTGGTGCGGCGTGGAAGAAACAAATAGTTCCTTTGACATTCTTGCTCCGGCACCATCTCCTGGGGAGACGGTTCACCCGGCCGGCGTCTTCAAGGAAGACTTCAGAGCTCCAGGGAAGGACGAACGCAGTTCCAGTGCGAGCTATACACATTTGCCCCGCCGGGAGATTGATCCCGGAAGGGTTCGCGATAGCCCGGCCCACGTGCACTACCACGGGCCGTAATTCTTGGACGTAAAGTCGGAATCTTTCGCACCTTTGCGCTTGATCCAGGTCTGTGACCGCTCTCTCAACCGGAACTTCTCACCCCACGTGTTGGTTCCGATTAGGGGGCCGTTACCCGCCTGAATGGCGCTTTCTAACTTCCTTTAAGGAAGCCACTGCAAAACCTGCTACTTCAATCCTGCCCGGCAACTCTTTGCGGCCGGTGTAATCCCCTCGTATCGTGAGGGCTTCGTAATCTTGATCTAACTCCACCGCGGTGGAGGTACAGCCAAACTAACTTTTTAGTTCACGAACCTGCGCATGCGGATGTTCATCACGATTCCTAACGCCAGGAACATGAATAAGATGGACGACCCTCCGTAACTCATCAACGGAAGGGGAATCCCGACGACCGGCATAAAGCCGACCACCATGCCGACGTTCACGATTACGTGGAAAGCCAAAATCGCTACCACGCCCATCACCACGAACGCTCCAGCGCGGTCTGGCGCTGTCTGAGCGTTGTGGATCAATCGCATCAGCACCATAAAGTATAGCAGTATTATGCCGATCGCTCCCACGAATCCATGTTCTTCGGAAAAGGCGGCAAAGATGAAGTCCGTATGGGTCACCGGCAGGAAAAGCCCCTGTGTTTGCGAGCCTTTCGTGGTCCCCTTGCCCCAAATCCCTCCGGAGCCCACCGCAATCTGGGATTGAATACTCTGGTACCCCTTCTTCTGCGGATCGACATCCGGGTTCACGAAAGTCTGGATGCGGTCCTTCTGGTAGCCCTTGAGACCCCATTTGTAAGCGGGGACGGCGACAACTCCCGCGACCAGCAAGATGATCGCCGCGTGACGCAACTTCATGCCACCCAGGAACAGTCCCATGATCGCGATCGGAAGGTAGGTGAGTGCCGTTCCCATGTCAGGCTGCTTTAGGACCAATGCCATGGGGATAAAGACCACCGCCCCGGCCTTCAAAAGATCGGTAAACGACATCTCTTCCCGTGACTTATTTGGGTCGGAAAGGTACTTGGCCATCGCCAAAATCAGCACAAGTTTTACCCACTCCGAAGGCTGAAAGTGAGTGGCGCCGCCGATCTTAATCCAGCGCTTCGCCCCCAGGTAAGTCTGACCGATCACCAAAACCGCTACTAGCGATAGCAGCGAAACGATGTACATCCAGGGTGTGTTTTCCAGCAGAACCTGGTAGTTGATGCGGCTAGCGATAAACATTACGAATATGCCGCCGATGATCCAGTAAATCTGCCGCACGTGCGCGCCTACGAACTTCGTATGCAGCGTGGCGCTGTAGATCTCGACGACGCCCACGGCGCAAATGGCCAGAGTGAACGCCAACAGCACCCAATCAAAATCCCGTAATGAAATATATCTCTGCATTTTGTTACGGTGTTATTCCCGGCGCCGCACGCAACGTCTTTTGCCGTTTGGCGCTCTGCTCCACGCGGAATCGTCCCGTTCCCAAATCGTCTTTTCCGCTCTGGTCCTGTTCGTTCCACACGGCTGCCATCTCGACGTCGCTCATGCTGTTCAACTTCGCCGCCGGGCTCTGCCCAGCACCAGGCGCTGTAGCTGGAGCTGTTGTTGGCTCCTTCTGCGAAGCCGGCTTCTCGACAGCCTTTCTTACCGGCGGAACGTATCCCGGAGGTGCAGCGTAAGCGTAGTTGTTCAGCACCTTACGCTGCTTATCGACGAACGCTCTCACCACCTGCGCTGCGAGTCGCGCCGCCAACTTGCCGTGCTCGCCGCCCTCGAACAGCACGCAAACCACGATGTCCGGATTGCGCCTTGGCACCACGCCGACGAACCATGAGTTGTCGTTGTACTGCTTGCCTTTCAGAATCTTGCGAGCGGCGTTCGAGACCGTCTGCGCCGATCCGGTCTTGCCGGCGAAGTCTACTCCCTGCACGTGTGCGCTGGGCGCGGTTCCAACCGGTTCCACCACCTGTGCCATCGCATCGGTGATGATCTCCCAGTTCTGCGGATCGATCGGGACCGTCACTTCTTCCGGCGTCTTCGCCGCGACTTCTTTGTAATGCGGAACGACGCTCGAAGGCAGATTGTCGAAGTTCACCAGGTGCGGACGCACCAGATGTCCATCCATCGTGATGCCGGCCAGAGCTCGCATTAGTTGAATCGGCGTCGCCGCCACTGCACCCTGTCCGATGCCCACCGAGATCACTTCGCCCGCATACCACTTCTGATGGAACGTCCTGATCTTCCACTCTTCCGACGGCATCACACCGGTCGCTTCCTGCGGAAGATCCACGTTCGTCTTCTGGCCCATGCCAAGCGCGGTCGCCCACTTCGCGATCTTCCCGATGCCTAATTTTTCCGCGAGCGTATAGAAGAAGGTGTCACAGGACTGGTAAATCGCCTTGCTGATGTCCACGGCGCCATGCGCGCGTTGCGGTTCGCTCGAAATCCAGCACTTGAAATAACGCCCGTAGAAGGTCCCGCCGCCCGGGCAATTGATGTGCAGATTCTGCGCAACGCCTTCCTGCAACCCGGCGGTCGACATGATGATCTTGAACGTCGATCCCGGCGCCAGCTGCGCCTGGATCGCTTTATTCATCAGCGGCTT
>DASTGW010000345.1:0-5320 GCA_035718705.1 Terriglobales bacterium
GGTCCCACGACGTTCCACGACACCGGATATTCCGGGTTTCTGCAGTAGCTTGCATTCGGAACCACTCGCAAGTTTCCGTTCTGTTGGTTCGCGCAGCCTTGAATCGTATTCTGCGCCATCATCGCTCCTGACAGACATGCAACAACAACCAGCGTCTTCCACATATTGTGGCCATCCTTTGAAGTTGAATTTTGTGACCCGGAACATGGCCCCCTTCTTCTTGGAACAGCGTCTATAGCTCCAGTGCGCCGGCACGTCTGGCCCACTGTTCGCGTCGTCGTCGAAGTTCTTTCTCTAATTCCCTCGCGGCTTGCTCCCGTACTTCCTCCAGCAACTCGAACGCGAACGACTCTTCACCGCACAAGTTCCATTCGTGTTGCAGTGCGGTGTTGCTATGAACGCCGTTGCGCAATTGAAACCAGAGGCTTCGCCTTGCGGTCTCAACGCTGCGTGAGCATCCGACCCACATTCGCGACGGAGACCGAATCGCGAATACTCCCGCGAAGGCGGGTATTTGACCCACCTTTGATTTGCGTTTGGCAGCCGAGTCCATACGTCCCTCCTGCCGATCGCAAAGTGATTAATCGTTGTCCGGATAGCAGATATTGCCGGTGTACCGCAGCACCAGTTGTCCGGTGTTGAGATCCACTTCACCGATGAACTTCAAGTCGCCGTTTGCGCCGGCGAATTGGCCGGTTCCGCCGTTCAGGTGCGCCTTGTAGTCGGCGACTCCATAAACGTTGGGAGCCACTTGTTTGGTGAGTACGGTCGCTTGCTGAAATGAGAGGGTGTCGCCTGAATTCGTCACCCAGTGGTGCTGAACGGCAAACAGAATCACCGCGCCGTTGTTCTGCGGTTGGAAGCTGACGATGGTTGCACCCACCGCACCGGCAAGATCACCGGTCGCTGGTCCCATCGTGGTGTTCTGGTCCACAGCGCCAAGGTTGGTCAGCAGAGTGCCGCCGACGGAGCGGCAATCCTTCTTTTGTGCGTAGGCAACTGGTCCCAGTGCAAGAGCCAGCGTGAGAACAGCGAGAATATTATTCATCGTGACCTTCATGTTTCCTCCTCGAAGCAATTTCGTTGTGCTTGCTTCTAACGAGTCACACGATGACGCTGGTCGCGCCTTTACTCAATGAGGCGTGTCTGAGGTTTGTATGAGTTTTGCGGGATATAATGGTCGACCTCTGCACGCCGACTGGGGACACTCGTGCCGAACTCCGACCACAGAAGCGCTGTAGTTCGCTTCTCGGGATTCCAATTTGACTGCGATAGTGGCGAACTCAGCCGCGATGGCGTCTCTTTGAAACTCCAGACCCAGCCTGCGAAGATCCTCACTTTTCTGATCCAGCATGCCGGAGAGATTGTCACCCGCCAGGAATTGATGGAGCAGGTCTGGGGAGCAGACACCTTCGTCGATTTCGAGCAGGGACTGAATTACGCGATACGCCAGATACGCATTGCCCTGCATGACGATCCAGAGCAACCGCGATTCCTTCAGACACTGCCGCGCAAAGGATACCGTTTCATCGCATCCATCGATGCCGCGCCACTCATATCCACTCCCACCACTCACGCGGCAATTCGCTTCCTGGCTTTTCCCTTCCGTCTTATCGGCGAAGATAAGGACCGGCAGTACCTCGAAACCGGATTGCCCGAGTCTGTTTCAAACTCACTCGCAGAACTGAATGCCTTCCGCGTCCGCTCGGTACAGTTGGCCAAACGGTTCGATCCGTTGAACTGGGATCCGCGACAAGTGGCGCAGGAAGCCGATGTCGATGTCATTCTGTCGGGCAGTGTTTCGGGTGCTCCTTCAAAGATACAAATCCTTACGCAACTGATTTCCGCTTCCACCGGCGAGATCCTCTGGTCTAAGCAGTGGGAGGTGAAATCGGACGAGTTGCAGTTCCTGCCCGACGCGATCGTTCAGATGATCGTGCGCACTCTTCTGCGGGGACAACCTTCCTCCCTGCCAGAAGAGACTTCCGGTGACTCCGCCGCGTTCAATTTTTATTTGAGAGCAAACCATCTCGCGCAGAAACGCAATCCTGAAAACATGGCTTTGGCGCGCGATCTTTACCTGGCATGCGTGGAACGGGACCCGAATTACGCCCCCGCCTGGGCAAACCTCGGCCGCTGCTATAGGTTCCTCGATAAGTTCGCTGAAAAATCAGGGCAGTACAGCAAGGCAGCGGAACAAGCATTTGAGCGGGCGTTCAACCTCAACCCCGACCTCGGCCTGGCGCACACTCTCTACACTCCGCTGCAGGCAGATGCCGGCCACGCGCCCGAGGCTATGGCTCGCCTGCTGAAGCGAGCCGTCTTTCACAGCAATGACGCGGAAATCTTCTCCGGACTCGTGCATGCCTGCCGCTACTGTGGCTTGCTCGACGCTTCTCTCGCGTCGCACCAGCGTGCTCTCGAGCTCGACCCCAACATTAAGACAAGCGTCGCTCACACCTACTTCTGCCTCGGCGACTACGATCGGGCGCTTCATTGGTACGGTTCCGGCCCCGGCCTCTATCTGGACGCAGTTTCGCTCGCCTCGGCCGGAAGAAAAAAGGAGGCAGCGGCTCTCCTTTGGTCACGACGAGATAAGTTTTCGCTCATGCCGGTTCTCATGCCTGCACTACACGCCTATCTGAACGATGACCTAGCGCTCTGTATCAAGACCGTCGAAGTATCATTGTCAGAATCTCGCGATCCTGAGATGCAGTTCTACGCCGCGCGGCAAGCCGCTGTTGCCGGGGCCCATGATCTCGCCAACCATTTGCTGGATAAATCAGTCAGCCAGGGCTACTTCAGCTCACAAACCATGCTTCGCGACTCCTGGCTCCAGCCGCTACGCAACACCAGGCCGTACCAGCACACTTTGGCAAAGTCTCAGAAGCAAGAAGCAAAGGCGCTTGCCATCTTCAAATCGCACAATGGGGCATCAATTGTTGGAGTTCAAAGCTCTACGACAGCCGGCTCGCGCGCTTGACCGCGATGCCCTCCGGCGTTGACACTTCCAACGTCGTTTTCTGTAGCCAGCCTCACAGGAGAACTCAATGACCAAATGGACATCTCGCACCGCCCGCCTGGCCCTGCTGCTCGCCGCGACTCTGCTCTTCTCGCCGCATGCCGCGACAGCACAAACCGCCCCAAGCAAGAAGTCCACCGCCGCACAACCTGCCGGCAGCGAATGGTGGCGACACGCGGTGATTTACGAGATCTATCCGCGCAGCTTCGGCGACACCAATGCTGACGGAATGGGCGATCTCAACGGCATCACCGAGCACCTCGATTTTCTTCAGCAGCTCGGCATTGATGGCATCTGGATCGCTCCCTGCTTTCCCTCCCCTCAAGTCGATTTCGGGTACGACGTCAGCGACTACAAGGCCATCGCCCCGGAATACGGAACCATGGCTGATTTCGACCGCCTCATGGCCGAAGCGAAGAAACGCAATATTCGCATCCTGCTCGACTTCGTCGTCAATCACACGTCAGACAAACATCCATGGTTCGTCGAGTCAGCGTCATCGCGCACGAATCCGAAAGCCAACTGGTACATGTGGCAGAACGGTAAGGGTGCCGATGGCAAGCAAGTTCCGAACAACTGGCAATCGCTCTTCGGACACAGCGCTTGGGAGTGGAACCCAAAACGCAACCAGTTCTACTACCACATGTTTTACAAGGAGCAGCCCGACCTCAACTGGCGCAATCCCGAAGTCCGCAAAGCGATGTACGACGTCATGCGATTCTGGATGGACAAGGGCGTAAGTGGCTTCCGACTCGACGCCGTCAGCACATTATTCGAAGATCCGAAACTCACCGACGATCCCATCGAGCCTGGCACCAACGCCTATGGAGACCCGAAGATCAAGCACGTGCACACCGACAACCTGCCCGAAGTGCATGACGTCTTCAAACAAATGCGGCAGGTCGTGAATCAGTATCCCGGTGGCGTGTTAGTTGGCGAGACGTATCTGCCCAGCGCGGCTGAAATGGCCAAGGTGTATGGCAATGGCAAGGAAATCAACTTGCCGATGGCAACTCAAGTCGGCTTCACGAACAAGCGTTCTGCCAGCGAGATTGGCAAGAAGCTCAACGAACTGATGTTGCTGCCAAAGAGCGATACCCCGCTGCTCGTCTTCGACAATCACGATAATGTTCGCAGCTGGGACCGCTATGGCGAGGGCCTCGACGATGCGCAGCGCGCGCAGTTCGCAAAAGTCATTGCCGCCACTCTGCTCGCGCCTCGCGGATCGGCGCTGATGTATTACGGCCAAGAGATCGGGATGAAGACCACCACGCCCACTCGCGTCGAAGACGTACAAGATCCGATCGGCAAGACCGGATGGCCGAAAGAAAAGGGCCGCGACGGCGAGCGCACACCCATGCAGTGGAATGAAGACAAGAATGCCGGCTTCAGCACCGCCGACAAAACCTGGCTGCCTGTGCCTGACACCTACAAGCAGGTAAACGTCGCCGACGAAGAGAAGGATCCTGACTCGGTCCTGAACTTCTACAAGGCGATGCTGAAGTTACGCCACGACAATCCGGTGTTCGAGAACGGCGATTATCAGGGCATCAACAACCTGAATCCGAACGTACTTTCGTTCCTGCGCAAGACGCCCACCGGCACCGTTCTCGTCGCCATCAACTACAGCGATTCGCCGCAAAAAGCCAATTATGGCGCCCAAGGCAAGCAGGCCAAGACTCTGCTCAGCACGTTTGCTAAAGCTGATGATACTCAGGACCTGACGAATATGACGTTGCCTGCGTTCGGCGTTTTCATCGGGCAGATCAAATAAAACGATCGTTGCCGAGAAGGAGACACGATCTAACCCGTGTCTCCTTTCTTACTTCCTCGATTGATCCTCCGACGTCCTCGTCCATTCGTCACCTTTCCGTGGGCGTTCGCCCCAACCGCAAGAACATTCCAGCCCGAAGCCCGTCATTCCGCCATGATGAAGCGCATGCGAAACATCTGCCTCCTCTTCGTGTCTTTGCTCGCTTTTGCGCATATTTCCGCGGCCACGTCCTTCGCCACCAATGAACGAACCGTCACCAAACTCGCCGACGGCGTTTACGTCATCATTCACAAAGACGCGATCCACGCTAGCTGGCCTCAGGGCAACACCACCATCGTGATCGGCGATCGTGATGTCTTTGTCGTCGACGCCTGCTTTCTGCCCGGCAGCGCGCGCGAAGACATCGCCGAGATAAAGCGCCTCACGAACAAGCCGGTTCGTTATCTGCTCAATACTCACTTCCATATCGACCACAACGCAGGCAATAGCGCCTACATTGAGGCCTTCCCCGATCTTGAAGTCAT
>DASTGW010000346.1:0-4454 GCA_035718705.1 Terriglobales bacterium
CTCGCACACAATGCGGTGAACGGCGGTGCGACGGGCGAGTGGTATCGGAACTTTGAATACGCGGAAGAACACCGCCGCGGACTCGATTTCCACGAAGATCTCTTCCAGCCGTTGACACTGACCTTCGACCTCGCGAAAGACTCGTTCGCGGTTGTGATCGCGTCAACCGAGAAGCACGACGTCAGCGAGGCTGGAGAGTTGGAGCGGGCGGAACTGGCACGACGCAAAGCTATCGTAAGTGCGGCTCCAGTGAAGGACGAATTCGTTCAGTCCCTGTGCACGGCGGCCGACCAGTTCATTGCGCAACGCGGTTCACTGAAGACGATCATTGCCGGTTATCACTGGTTCGGCGACTGGGGACGCGACACCATGATCGCGCTTCCCGGATTAACGCTGGTGACTGGCCGCTACGAAATAGCTCGCGACATACTCCGTGCCTTTGCCAAACATGTCGATGAGGGCATGCTGCCCAACATCTTCCCCGATGCGGGAGAAACGCCCGAGTACAACACAGTCGATGCCACACTCTGGTACTTCGAGGCGATCCGCCAATATGCGGAGTATAGCGGCGACTCTAATACAGTTCGCACGCAGCTTTATCAAGTGCTCGTCGACATCATCGAATGGCATTTGCGTGGCACACGCTATGGAATCAAAGTCGATCCGGATGACGGACTGCTTCATGCCGGCGAGCCTGGCGTGCAACTCACGTGGATGGACGCGAAGATCGGCGACTGGGTCGTCACGGCGCGAACCGGCAAAGCGGTGGAGATCCAGGCCCTCTGGTACAACGCCCTGTGCACGATGGAGCAGTTTGCTCGAAGCTTGGGCGATGCTGATCGCGCTGATCATTACGGTCAACTCGCAACTTTTGCTCTCGCCAGCTTCAACCATCAATTCTGGAACGAGCAGGAGCACTGTCTTTACGACGTCGTGGAGAACGGGGTTGGCGATCCCTCGATCCGACCGAACCAGGTAATCGCAACCAGCCTGAAGTACACCATGCTGACGCCGGAACGGGCACGCGCCGTGCTGGCCAAGGTAGAAAGTGAATTACTCACACCGGTTGGTCTACGCACCCTTCCGCAAAATGACTCGCGTTATATCGGGCTATACCAAGGCGATCCGCTGAAGCGCGATTCCGCCTATCATCAGGGCACCGTGTGGCCATGGCTGCTCGGCCCATTCATTACCGGCTATGTGAAGGCCTTCGGAAAGACGCCCGCGACTCTCGACAAGGTAAGCCGTTGGCTCGAGCCTCTGCAGGCTCATCTCAGCCAAGCCGGCTTGGGCAGCATTTCGGAAATATTTTGCGCTGACCCGCCTCATTCGCCCTGCGGATGCATCGCTCAAGCGTGGAGTGTGGCAGAAGTGCTAAGAACCGTGGTGGAAGATGTACACGGATTTCGTCCAGCAGAGCGCCGAAGAGTCAAAGCAGTTTCGCAATAACACTCCTTCCATAGTCCCCTAAATAGGTCGTTTCACGATATTCACTTGCATGGATGGGCGCTAGGTTTGGCCGCTAAGGCTCAGTCTTTTTGGCGGGAGATATAAAAAAGCTATAAAGATGGTGTATAACTCTCGGAAAAGAAAAAGCCCCGGAGTCCGCTTGGGGCGTTGAGGAAGAACTCCGGGGTCACCGTTTCCCCTTACTCACTGTCGTTTTCAGGAGGCTGAAGGTATAGACGCGACAGCCTCCGAAAAGTTGTGGCGGTTCCTAATTTTTTATTGGATAGAGTTTGGCCGCTGTATGGTCATTAACTCGTTGAAACGCGGGTCTTTTCTGAGCTGAGCGAACTCGGCGTCCTGCATCGCGTTATTCACATCCTTGTAACCTTCCTCGATAGCCCTCCGCAGATATAGCAGTGAACGATCGAATTGGCCCTGCTGGGCATACATCTTCGCCAAGACATAGGAATAATGGGCCCGGTCTTCGGGTGACATTTGCGCGATGATTCCCACGGACGACCGGCGTTCGAAGACATCGGGATCGAGTTCCAGCGCTCGCTGATACTCAGGTGTCGCCTTCTCGACCTGATTCATGCCCATGTACGCTGACCCGAGATTGCTGTGAAAAGATGCAGTCTCCGGTTCGATTTCCAGTGCCTTCCTGAAATACTTGGCGGCACGACCGTATTTCTTGTCGCGGTAATACACCGATCCCAGATTGTTAAGCGCCTTGCCGTTCGTCTTGTCGAGTTTCATGGCCTTCTCAAAGCTCTTCTTGGCATCTTCGAAACGCGCCATCTGGATCTGCGCCATCCCAGCTTTATTCCACACCACCGATGTCGGTGCGCCCTTGGGCATCTTCTTGATCGCAGCCTGGTAGTAGTCGAGGGCGTCGAGATAGGCTTTCTCGCCACGCAGTTGATCGCCGCGCTCCTCCAACTCGCCTGCACTGGCGGTTGCTGGCGGCGCTTCAATCTTACGAGTGGGCGGAGGAGTGATGGGAACGGTCTGGCTCTCTTGAGCCGCTGCGAATATTGGTGACAACGAAAGCAGAAAAATTCCTAGCAGAATGCTAAGTTCGAATTTGCGCATGGGAAACCTCCCGGTTCTGTCCCTTGCTGCCCCTGCATTGCAAATATTGACACCAATCACAGCGTTTTTGAGCCACAAAAATGAATTTTCTGTCACTCATGGGACGATTTTCGTCCCATGCCGAGAATTACACATAAAGAACTAGAGCCCGGCTTGCCACCGGGCTCTGAATTTCTCACTGGTTGTTATTGTCTTTCTTTTCGTCACCTTTGAAGACCCCTACGATCTTCCCGAATATGCCTTTCTTCTTCTTTTCTGGCTGCTGATTTCCACTGGCATCCTGTACTACCTGCCCGTTAGGCGGAGGTGATCCAGGCGGCATCTGATTTTGTGCATTTGCCGGCGCCATGTGCTGTTGTGGCGCCGCGTTCTGATCAGGTCCGCCAAGTCCGAAGATCTTCTGGAAAATATTGCGATGATCAGTTTGCTCGCAGGTGTCCTTGGGTTCGGTACCGGCGATGAAGGCCACTGAGTAAGCATCTGGACAGGCCGGCGTCGACAAGCGATTGGTCACCTTATCGATGCGCACGTCGACTACTCCGTCAGGCTGCTTAAATTCCTTCATGTCACTGAACTGCGGAATCTTTTGTGCGCGCTTCATGAACTCGGCCCAGATCGGGGCCGCCGATTGTGCGCCCGACAGTTTCAGGTCGCTGTAGTCATCGAAGCCGACCCAGACCACACAGATGAGATTGCTCGTGTAAGCGGCGAACCAGCCGTCACGCGAGGTACCGGTCTTACCCGCGGCCGGCGCTGTGAATCCAAACTGGCGAACGGTGTAGCCGTAGCCCCAGTTGATGACGCCTTCCATCATGCTCGTCATCACGTAAGCAACACGTGGATCGAGCACGGGAGTCCTCTGCGGCGTAGAGCTGGCGATCACATCGCCATTGGCATTGTGGATCGCTTTCAGCAGAGTGGGCGAAACCCGTACGCCTTGATTCGCGAAAACTGTGTATGCACCGGCCATGTCAATAGGCGTGGCATCGTAGGCGCCGAGCGCCATGGCCGGCGTTGCCCGTACAGAGCTGATCCCTGCGGCGCGAGCAAGCGTAGCAACATTGTCATAGCCGACCATCTCCGCCAGTTTCACGGTCGCGTTGTTCAGCGAGTGCGCGAGGGCAAACTCGGAAGAAACTTCGCCGTGATACTCCTCTTTGTAATTCCGTGGCTCGTAAGTTTTGTCTTCGTACGTGAAGGTAGTCGGCGAGTCATCCACGGTTGTGGCGGGAGTGAAAATCGTCGGGCTTCCGTTCAGTGCCGAATTCACTGCCGCCGCATATACAAAGGGCTTGAAGATCGAACCCGTCGGACGCTTGGCAACGGCGTGATTCAACTGGCTCATGCCGTAATTACGCCCGCCCACCAGCGCGAGCACTTCGCCTGTACTGGGGTCGAGCGCAACCAGCGCCACCTGCGCTTCGGGTCCCTGCCGCACGACGGTTTCGGTCTTGGCATCCTTGCCTTTGCCCGTCTTCACCTTCTTCGTGCGCATTTTCTTGACCTGCTCATCTACCTTCTGAATGCCGACCTGGACTGCTTCCGCCGCTGCGCGCTGCAGGTCCGGATCAAGCGTCGTGTAGATGTGCAAACCCTGCTCGTTCAACTCGTGCTCGCCATACTGGCTTACCAGCGTGTCCTTCACCAGGTCGACGAAGTAAGGTGCGTCACTTGCTTCCACGTTCGGCGGCGCGAGTTTCAGCGGTGTAGCTTTAGCCTTCTCCGCGTCGTCGCGCTTCAGCACATCGTTGTCCACCATGGCTTCGAGCACGAGGTTGCGTCGATCAAGCGCACGGTCCGGATGGCGATAGGGGTTCAGATAGCTCGGTCGCTGCACCAGGCCGGCCAGCAACGCCGCCTCCGGCAACGTCAGGCTCTGCATGTCCTTGTTGAAGTAGGCGCGAGAGGCCTCC
>DASTGW010000347.1:0-5711 GCA_035718705.1 Terriglobales bacterium
TCCGGAGAAACGGTACTTCAAGTTCGTGCAAGTTATTGGGAAAACCGCCCGGAATTTAACGTCCGCGTTCCAGAGTGGGAAGTGCGGGAGGCTTCGTCGGCATTCGGCCCTCTTCAGCATAGGGCGGTGCTGATGCGTGTAGGGATTCCTCGTCGCGTTGCTCCTCGGAATGACAAAGGAAGAGTGGTGGTGGCTGGCCGGGAGCGGTGGTGGTGAGTGTGAGTTGCATAGATGCTTCGTCGGGCTGACGCCCTCCTCAGCATGACCTGATGGGATGAGTGATGTGTTCTTGTCTGTGACACGCATGAGCAACATGACAAAGGCGGGTGCTGGACGTCGTAAGATGATCAACTAATTTCGGAGGGTGCGATGAGGCGATGGGGTGTGCTGGTTTGTATCGTTCTGACTGTCGGTGTGGCAATCATGGCGCAGGGCGCGGATAAGAAGTCCGGAAAGGCGCCGGCGAAGAAGGCCGATATTCCGCAGTCGATTGCGGAGAGTGTCAGCGGACCGCTGCAGTTTGCTGAAGGGAACTTGCTCGGCGTCGCCGAGGAGATGCCGGAGGACAAGTATTCGTTCATCCCGACGGCGGGGAAGTTCGATGACGCGAGAAGTTTCGGCGAGCAGATCAAGCATGTGGCGTGTGCGCAGTTTGCCTTCTTCAACGAATTCGAAGGCAAGCAGCCTCCGGCGGACTGCGAGAGGGGCGGTCATGATCCGGCGACGACGAAGGCGGAACTCATCGCGTATTTAAAGAAGTCGTTCGATTACGGCAACCAGGTGCTGGCGACGCTGACTGCGAAGAACGCACTCGATCGCGTGGAAGGACGCTATGGTGGCCCGAGCACGAAGATGGGAATCTCGGTAATCGCGGTGTGGCACGTTACCGATCACTACGGACAATTGGTTGAGTATCTGCGGATGAATGGGCATGTGCCTCCGATGACGCAGAAGTATGGCGTGAAGGTGAGATAAGTTGTGAGTTGTAAGTTAATTGGTGAGTTGCGATTGGTGATTGGTGAGTGAAAGGCTCGCGGGTGATTGGTGCATACGGTGATGCAGAACCTTAGATTTGCGTTTCGGCAGTTGAGGAAGGCGCCAGGGTTCAGTGCGGTTGTGGTCATAACGTTAGCGTTAGGGATTGGGGCTACGACGGCGATCTTTTCGCTGGTGGAAGGCGTGCTGCTGCGTCCATTGCCGTTCCGCGATCCGGAGCGATTGGTGATTCTCGGAGAGCATCTTGGCACGGGCCCGAATACGCCGGTGAGTGCGCGGGAGATTGGAATGTACTCGGAGGCGACCAAGGCTTTCTCAGCGATGGGAGGTTGGATCGGAGCGAGCTATGAACTCTCCGGGGGAGCCGTTCCGGAGGCGGTGAACGCAGCGCGAGTGACGGCGGGGGTTTTCCAGACGCTAGATGTGCAGCCGGTGTTGGGGCGCGTGTTCAGTAAGACGGAAGAGGACGAGCGACAGCCACTGACGGTGATCAGTTACTCGCTATGGCTGAACCGGTTCCAGCGCGATCCGAATGTGCTGGGGAAGTCCATCGACCTCGATCGGAAGGCCTACACGATCGTTGGGGTGATGCCGCGCAGCTTTGAGTTTCCGCTACAAACGGGGCGTTTGAACCAGGCACAGCTGTGGGTGCCGATGAGTTTGACGCCGGAGGAGCTGTCGGAAGACAACGCGGGATTTTTCGGATTCCGCATGGTGGCACGACTCAAGGACGGCGTGACGATGGCCCAGGCGGCGCAGGACGCGGACCGAGTAGCGCAGCAAATCATGAAGGGCTACCCGGCCTCGATGGCGCAAATCAAGATTCGCGGCGATGTGACCCCGTTGCGGGAGTCACTGGTATCGGACGTTCGGCCAGTATTGCGAACGTTGTTTATCGCGGTGGGCGTGGTGCTGCTTATCGCGTGCGTTAATGTCGCGGGCTTGCTGCTGGTGCGCGCGATCCGGAGACGACGCGAGTATGCGGTGCGACTGGCGCTGGGGGCGAGCGCGGGGGCGATCATCCGGGAGTCGATATTCGAGGGCATCGCCTTGAGTCTGACGGGAGGACTGTTAGGTTTGGGATTAGCGTCGGTCCTGATTCGCACGGCGCTGAGCCTGCTGCCGGAGTCAATGCCAAGGATCGAGGCAATCGCTGTGGATGGAACGGTCGCGATATTCGCGCTGGGGGTAGCTGTGGTGAGCGGGAGCCTTTGCAGCCTGGCGCCGGCGTTTGCGGCCCTAAAGACGAACCTCACGGAAGGTTTGAAGGCAGGCGATCGCACGAGCACTGGCGGGGCGAGCCACACGTGGTTGAGGTCCGCACTCGTTGTGGCTGAGATTGGGATTGCACTGGTGCTGCTGACGACGTCGGGCGCGTTTCTGCGAAGCTTCCAGAAGATGCGGGAAGTGGATCCGGGGTTCCGTCCGGAGAACGTGCTGGTGGGTTATTACCAGCTGCCTCTGAACCAATACGGTACGAGCCAGGCAGCGACAAATTTTCAAAGGGCAGTCATCGACCGGCTGAGCAGCAAGCCCGGGATAATGGCCGTGGGCATGACAGACTCGCTGCCGGCTTCGAATGGGTTCAGCCGCGCGACCTTTACGATCGAAGGTCGAAGTGTGGAGAGCTGGAAGCTGCAATTTTCGAATTTCGCGAATATCTATGGCGATTACTTCAAAACCATGGGTATTCCGCTTCGCGAAGGACGTGCGTTCACGCTGAACGATAATGCGAGTGCGCCGCCGGTAGTGATCGTGAACGAGACGATGGCGAAGAACTGGTGGCCGGGAGAGAGTCCCATCGGAAAGCGAATGCACGTGGGCAATCCGCGGAAGCCGTTGCCGTGGGCGACGGTGGTGGGAGTGGTGGCGGACACAAAGCTTGGCGCGCGCGACGAGCCGAGTGAAGACCAGTGGTACGCGCCAGCACTGCAGCCGCAAATACTATTAGGACCGCTGGCCCAATCCCCATTGAACAATCCGGCAGGAGGCTTTATCAGTATTCGATCAGCGCTCCCTCCGGAACAGATGGTGCAGACGCTACGGGCAGGTGTGCGCGAAGTGGATCCGCTGATTGCGCTGCAGCAGGTACAGTCGATGAATGAGGTGATTTCGACCGTGGAAGCGCCACGGCAATTCAACACGGATTTGATCACCGGATTTGCAATGGCAGCGTTGTTACTGGCGATCACAGGAATTTATGCGGTGGTGGCGTTTTCTGTGTCGCTGCAGACGAGGGAAATCGCGATCCGGATGGCGCTGGGGGCGCGGACGGGGACCATCGCCAGGATGGTGCTTACGTCGGGTGCAAAACTGGCATTCATTGGGTGCCTGCTTGGAGTGGCAGGGTCACTGGCGGCGTCGCGCATGGTGAGTTCGTTCCTATTCCAGGTGAGCGCGACCGATCCACTGATCTACCTGGGGGGCGTGGCGATCATGATGGCGATGACGCTGATGGCGGTCATGCTGCCGGCGAGAAGAGCGGCGTCGGCGGACCCGATCGAGGCGCTGCGGGCCATCTAGAGAACGATCACGCGGCATTGCTTTAGAGGCTATTCGGGCGCAGAATACTCCGCACGTGGGGTGATCTGTGGGTTCGATTGCGCAAGACGCGCTCGCAGGCTATCGCGATCCGAAACGATACGGCTGGTTGCTTTCGGTTCTCTTGCCTCTACTCGTCTGGAGCGGGCCGCTATTCTATTTGCGGACCGGGAGCGTGGTTCTATTCTGGCTGCCCATTCTCTTTTTCTATGCAGTGGTCCCGCTGCTCGACTTTGCGCTTGGGCGCGACGCTTCGAACGTTCCAGCCGGCGCTTCTGAAGCTCTGGAGAAGGACATCTACTATCGAGCGGTGACTTGGCTGATTGTTCCGTGCATGTATGCTTCCTGGATTTTTCTGCTTTGGTTTGGGGCCACACACAGGCTGCCGTGGTGGACCTACGTGCTGCTGGTGATGGGGATCGGCACGATCGGCGGATTCTGCATCAATGTGGCGCACGAGATGGGGCATCGGAATGAGCGCGTCGAGTGGTGGCTGACCAAACTGGTGCTGGCGCCGAGTGCGTACGGGCATTTCACGATCGATCATAATCGCGGACATCATCGAGAGGTGTCCACGGCGGAGGATCATGCGTCGGCGCAGATGGGAGAATCGATCTACGAGTTTGCACTGCGAGAGTTGCCGGGCGCGTTCGTGCGCGCATGGAAGTTGGAAGAAGAGTTACTGGCGCGCAAGGGGCGGAGCGTTTGGTCGTGGCGGAACGAGATCCTGCAGACACTGTGTTTAACTTTTGTGTTATGGGCGAGTATGACTGCGTGGCTTGGCTGGAAGGTGCTGGCGTTGATTCTAGTGTCTTCGTTCTGGGCGAATTTCCAGCTGACATCGGCGAATTACATCGAGCATTATGGGCTGGCGCGGAAAAAGTTTTCGAACGGGAAGTATGAGCCGTGCGAACCACGGCATTCATGGAACTCGGATTTCAAGCTGTCGAATTACGCGCTGCTGCATTTACAGCGGCACTCGGATCACCATGCGTGGCCGACGCGTCCGTACCAGGTGTTGAGACATTTCGAAGAGGTGCCGGAGATGCCGAATGGGTATTTCGGCATGTTCGTACTTTCCTACAATCCGCCACTATGGTTCAGGGTGATGGACCGCGAACTGGTGAAAGCCGTAGCAGGTGATCCGGAGCGTGTGAATTTCCTTCCGCGAAAGCGCGAGAGGCTGCTGAAAAAGTATTTCACTCCACGCGGATAGTCGCGCGGCAGTTATCCTGTTGCTCTCATGAAAATCTATCTTGTAGATGGAACCTATGAGCTGTTCCGTCATTTCTTCGCGGTGCCCTCGTCATCGGATGTAGACGGGCGCGAAGTGGGCGCGGTGCGCGGAGTGGTTAACTCCGTGGTGATGATGATTGAGGCGGGCGCGACGCACATCGGAGTTGCGACGGACCACGTCATCGAATCCTTCCGCAACGAGCTTTATCCCGGATACAAAACGAGTGAGGGCGTCGCGCCAGAACTGCTGTCACAGTTCCCAGTGCTGGAGGAGACGCTTGCGGCGCTAGGCGTGGTGGTGTGGCCGATGGTGGAGTTCGAGGCGGACGATGCGCTGGCGGCGGCGGCGGTGAAGGCAGCTCGTTTTTCGGAAGTGGAGCAAGTACTGATTTGTACGCCAGACAAGGATTTGGCGCAATGCGTGAAGGGGACACGGATCGTGCAGTACGACCGAAGAAGAGAGATTGTCCGCGATGAGGTGGGGGTGGTGGAGAAATTCGGAGTGAAGCCGGAGTCGATTCCGGATTACCTGGCGGTGGTGGGCGATGCGGCGGATGGATATCCGGGAGTTGCAGGATGGGGAGTGAAGGCGGCGGCACAGGTGTTCTCGCGGTATCCGCATCTGGAAGATGTGCCGAAAGACTTTCGCGCATGGGAGGCGGGGATCAAGAAGGCGAAGGGGTTGTCGGAGTCGCTGTTCTCCAGTTGGGAAGAGGCATTGTTGTTTCGGAAGCTGGCAACGTTGCGCTTGGATGTGCCGGTGTTTGATTCTCTCGAGGAGCTGCGGTGGAGGGGGCCGGCCGAGGAGTTTGCGGACGTGTGTCGGAAGCTGAGGATGGAAGCCTTGGAGAAGAGGGTGGAAAAGAGGGTCAGCGGGATGCGATGAGTGGGACGGCGATGAGCGCAGCTACGATGCCGGCCATCTGCCAGCGCGAGAT
>DASTGW010000348.1:0-11296 GCA_035718705.1 Terriglobales bacterium
GGTGAACGAGATGGGCCAGCCGCTGGTGGATGACACTTTCCTGGTTCTGCTGAATTCGTCGCATGAGAGCGTCAGGTATACGGTTCCGGATGGTCCGCATGCGCACGGGTGGGAGCAGGTGCTGGATACGAATGACTTAGAGGAGCCATTTAAATCGGCGGCGATCGAGGAATGGATTGAGTTGCAACCGCGGTCGGTGGTGCTGCTACGCGAGAAAGCGGCGCAGCAATAGGGATCTGGTTCTAGACGATGAATGGGGCGAATTGGAACGGAAATGGAACGGACTTTCGCGTGTGGGCGCCGAAGGCGGAGCGTGTGACGTTGCGTCAGCTTGGCAAAGGCGATCGCGAGATGAAGCGCGGCAAAGATGATGTGTTCACGCTGAGTTCAGCGGATGCTCGACCAGGAGATCGCTACTTCTATCTCGTGAATGACGAGCCGCTTCAGCTGCCAGATCCCGTGTCACGGTTGCTGCCAGAGGGAGTCCATGGGCCAACGGAGATCGTGGATGCGTCGGCGTTCCCCTGGAGCGACGCGGGATGGACTGGCGTCGATTATCGGGATTACATCCTTTACGAGTTGCACGTAGGCACGTTCACTCCAGAAGGAACATTCGATGGCGTGATCGGGAAGCTCGATTATCTGAAGGAGCTTGGGATCACTGCGATCGAGTTGCTGCCCCTGGCAGCTTTTCCCGGCAAGCGCAACTGGGGCTACGACGGCGTCTCCATGTACGCCGTGCAGGAGAGCTATGGCGGTCCGGAGGGCCTGAAGCGATTGGTGGATGCCGCACATGGAAAGGGCATCGCCGTCGTGATCGACGTTGTCTACAACCACCTCGGGGCAGAAGGGAATTATCTTTCGAAGTTTGGGCCGTACTTCACGTGCAAGCACCATACGCCATGGGGAGATGCGATCAACTATGACGATAAGGGTAGCCAGTGCGTCCGCGAGTACGTAATTGAGAACGCACTGTACTGGATTCGGGAGTACCACGCCGATGGATTGCGCCTGGATGCCGTGCACACGATCAAGGATGATTCCCAGACTCACATCATTGCGGAACTGCGGGATCGCGTGCAGCAGTTCGCGACCCACGCCGGTCGGAAAGTTGCACTCATGGCCGAAAGCGATGAGAACTCGCCGAAGTACGTCAGGCCGAGAGGCGAAGGCGGATACGGACTTGAGGGCCTTTGGAGCGACGATTTTCACCATGCTCTACACACCCACTTCACCGGAGAGGGAGAAGGATACTACCAGGACTTCGGTGCGCTGGACGATCTGATCCGGGCCATCAATGAAGGATTCGTGTTTCAAGGGCAGGACTTCAAGTTCTGGGGCAAGCCTCGCGGTGAGAGCAGCCAGGGTATGCGGCCGGAGTCGCACGTCATCTGCATTCAGAATCACGATCAGGTGGGAAACCGCGCGACGGGCGACCGGCTGACATCACTGGTGACAGTCGTTGTCAGGAAACTCATGGCCGCGTTGCTGCTGCTGGCTCCCCAAACGCCACTGCTGTGGATGGGCCAGGAATCAGATGAGCCGAATCCGTTTCAGTTCTTCACAGACTACGGCGATCCGCAGATGAAGAAGGCGGTCACCGAGGGACGAAGGAAGGAATTCGAAGAATTCAGCAGCTTTGCCGGGGAAGTGCCTGATCCTCAGGATCCTGCAACGTTCGAACGATCAAAACTAAGTTGGCAACTTACACCCGAGCGCGAAGAGATGCTCAGCTGGTATCGGGAGCTGATCACGTTGCGAAAAGCGCTTTATCAAAACGGAGAGAGAAGCTGTCGGGTTACGAAGAACGGCGAAAAGGCTGTGGTCATGAGAGTGCCTGCAGAAACTCCGCTGATGGAGTTGCGCGCTGACTGGTCAGGGGAGGGAATTGGGTCGGAGAAGACGAACTGGCGAGAGATGCTGAGCGTAGATGATGAGAGTTGCCGGCTCAGCATACGGGTCTCGCCAGAGTTGGAAGATAAAGCTAAGCGACTCTGCGCGTAGATTCGGGGCGGTGAACTACCTGGGCTGCTTTATGGCGGCGATCAAGCCGAACATAGAACTTCGAGCAGCAGTGATCGCACAGCCAGTACACCTTCTGTTTTACGTGTTTCGGCAGATCCCAAGCCTGCGGATCTGTGAGTGGAAAAACGAAGAGTTCACCGTCACCGAACCTTACGAACTTCGACTTGCACTCCGGATTAGCACAACGAGAGACGTCCGAGTTGGCATTCATCGAAAGCTCCTGTATGAGTTCTAGAACATGGGATGCGGTCTGAGTAGATAGGTGACAGCAGCGGCTTGCGATTTGTAAGTCTCTACTTTTTACAGGAATTTCCGTTACTCGCTGAAAATAAAAAGCCCACGACGTGGTCGTGGGCTGATGACGATACTGTGAGCTACTCGAAGATCATGATCGCTGCTGCGATTACGGTTGTCCAGAGTCCCTTCTTGTCGCCGACAGCGGACTGCGTGATGTTCATGGTGCGTACGATCTGCTTGGAGAGCCGGTAGATCTGCTTCTTTTCGTCCCAGCTCTTGTCGGGGTCGAACTCCACGTTGAGGGTTGTGGCCAGCATCTCGGCTGCGAGTTCTTCGGCATAATCGCCGGCCGAGTCTTCGGTTTCGCCGAAGGAGTGGTGCTCGCTCAGGTAGCCGTAAGTGCTTTTGTCGGACGGGATGGCCACGCCGATACTGGAAGCTACCAGGCGATGGGGCTCGCGAGTAGAGTTCTCGGCCACGACGGCAAACACGACCTCGCCCGGATTCAGGTACTTGAGCCCTTCCTTGCGGGGAGTAATTTTGCAGTGTGGCGGGAAAATAGAAGAGACGCGTACGAGATTCTGCGCAGCGATGCCGGCATCCCGAAGCGCCAGCTCAAATGAAGTCAGGCGCTCTTTATGTTTCCCCACGCCCTTGGTGAGGAAGAGTCGCTTCGGGACCATGTCTTTGCCCAATTCAGGTGTCCTCCGATGAGTGCTTGCAAATAACAATAATTAACACGCGCAGGGCGTCTGTGCATGAAAAAGTGATAACCAGAGAAAATATTTTTTCTTCGAGGTAGCGGCATGCGAATTCTGGGCGTGGATTTCACGAGTTCGCCCTCAAAGCGGAAGCCGATCACCGCGGCCTGGTGCTGTCTGGAACCAACAGTGCTTCACGTGGATTCGGTCGAATTGTTGCGTTCTCTGGAAGGCTTTGAGTCGCTGCTGCGGGAGCCCGGTCCCTGGATCGGCGCATTCGACTTTCCGTTCGCACTGCCAAAAGAATTCGTTCAGCAGGTCGCGAAAGACGCTTGGAAAGAGCATACAGGAGTGATCTGCGGACAAACCCGTCAGAGCTTCGTGGCTGCGGTGGAAGAATTTATGTCGGCCAGAGCTGCGGGGAACAAGCGGCCCGCGCGATATGTGGATCGCCTGGCTGGTTCGGCCAGTTCCTTGAACGTGGTTCGCCCGCCGGTGGGGAAGATGTTCTTTGAAGGCGCGAGACGCTTATTGGAAGCAGGAGTGAGTGTCGAGCCATGTTGTCCGAACGGAGATACTCGCATCGCCCTGGAAGCGTATCCGAAGCTAGTGACACGATGGCTCGGAGTTGCGTCCTATAAATCCGACCGGAGAAGACCCGATGAGCAACGTCGGCACGCACGTGTGAGCATGGTTGAAGCGTTTGACGATGGACGCGTCCATGCGCGTTACGGAGTTCAGGTGTTAGTTCCCGAGGAGTTGAAGTCACGCTTAGTCGACGATGAGTCGGGTGATCAAGTTGACGCCGTTCTCTGTGCCATTCAGGCAGCCTGGGCGAGTCGGCAGCCGAACTATGGGATTCCTCTGAACTGCGATTGCCAGGAAGGGTGGATCGTGGATCCTGCCGTTCTCGAGAAACACTCCCGCTGATTACCTTTCCGATTCCCGCGATTTCCACATTGACACCCAACAGAGTCGCCATAGAATGTTTCAAACATTTTCTGCCAAATTTGTTTTGGCATCTAGTTGCGAATGCAAGACCTGTTTACATCGGCGGAAGTGATGGCGCGCACCGGAATCACGGCGCGCCAACTGCAATGGTGGGACGAGCGGGGAATTGTTGTCCCAGCGCGGCAGGGCCATAAACGGCTGTATTCGCTGGATGACTTGGCGGAAGTAGCGGTGATTTGCGATCTACGCGAGCGGGGATTTTCGTTGCAACGTGTGCGAAAAGTGATGCGCCTGCTGCAAAAGGAATTCAAGAAGCGCCTGATCGATACCGTCGCCGCCCACGCGGAGTATCACCTGTTGACCGATGGAAGCCGGATTTTCCTGAAAACTTCTGCGGAGCAGGTGGTGGACGTGCTGAAGAATTCGCGCCAACCGATGTTAGCGATCTGTTTGAGCGATACGGTGCGGCAGATCCGGGCAGAGGTAAATGAGACCGCCGGAGATTCAGGGAAGCGCAAACCGGCGGAACGGTTACGCGTCAACGCAAGCCAGAAGGCAGTCTGAACAGGTTCGGGGGAGGTTGACTATGGTGGGAGAAATCACGGTTCTGAGCGAATGGATTCCGGAACAGATGGGTCCGGGAACCATCTTCGTTCTTGAAAACGCGGGTGACATGGGCGAGACAGCGGATCCCTACTGGGCGGTCCTTGCTTGTCCAGAATGCGGGACGCTAGGTTTGGTCACGCGCAAGCAAGTTGTCGGATTGCTGCCCATCATGTGCGGGTCGGAGCAGTGCTGCGCGCATTTCTTCCTGCGGGATGAGACGATCAAGGTGAGAAAACCGTTCTAATTCGAGTTCTCTGCAATTAACGAAACTACTTGGTCGAAGTTGCTTGCGCCGTCCGCAGCGACACATTCTCCACTATTTCCACATCAAAACCTTCCAGCGCGGCCACTCGACGAGGATGATTCGTAAGCAGTCTTATTCTGCGCAAACCGAGGTCTGCCAATATCTGAGCGCCAATGCCAATTTCGCGTTGGATTTTGCGCTGGTTGGCAGGAATTGTAGGCAGGCTCTGTTCCCTGTGGAAGGTGAGCACGTTGCGTTCGCCGAGCCGTTCAACGGAGAATCCCTTCGTTCCCTGGTGCAGGTAGATGATTGCGCCACGATCTGCCTGTGCGATGATCTGCATGGCACGATCGAGCGTCTGGTTGCACTCGCACCAGCTGGCTCCGAAGACATCGCCTACAAGACAGTGTGAATGCATGCGCACGAGCACTGGGTCTTGTTCGTGATTCTGAATGTCACCGCGCACCAATGCCACGTGTGTTTCGCCGCCGTTGATCTCGCTTTCGTACGCGATGAGCGTGAACTCACCGTACTTGGTAGGCATCACCGCTTCACCGACGCGCCGGATGTACCGCTCGTTGGCCATCCGATAGCGAATGAGCTCGGCGACGGTGAGCATCTTCAGCGAGTGTTCCTGGCAAAACTTGATGAGATCGGGCACTCGTGCCATGGTGCCATCTTCGTTCATGATCTCGCAGATGATGCCGGCGGGAACCATACCAGCGAGCCGCGCAAGATCCACAGAGCCTTCGGTTTGTCCGGCGCGAACGAGGACGCCTCCTTTACGCGCGCGCAGCGGGAATACGTGTCCCGGGCGCGCCAGATCGTTCGGGCGTGTGGCGGGGTCAATCGCCACACGAATGGTGTGCGCGCGGTCGTACGCGGAAATGCCGGTCGAAACACCGTCGCGCGCGTCGATGGCTTCAGTGAAAGCCGTTCCGAAGGTTGCGGTGTTTTCGGCCGACATGGGGCCAAGACGAAGCTGGTCACAGCGCTCTTCTGTGAGCGCGAGGCAGATCAGCCCTCGGCCGTACTTGGCCATGAAGTTAATGGCGTCGGGCGTTACCGATTCCGCTGCCAGAACCAGGTCGCCCTCGTTTTCGCGATCTTCATCGTCCACCAGGACGATCATGCGTCCGGAACGGAGTTCCTCGAGCGCAGAGGGAACGTCAGAGAATGGTGCGGAAGGTGACATGGTGGAGTTGGCTAGTCACCTTAAATTCTAACAAACCGAGCATTATCTATCGGAGCAGTGCGAGGGCGCGGCAGTTCCGGACGATATCTTCGCGATCCTCTGGCGTCGGATCTACGAACTGAATGCCGTACTCATAGCGGTCACGGTTGCGGATCACGCCACGCATCACCCGGCGCTGGCTGTAAGGCATGGCGAAATCGATGCTCACTGCTTCGCCGACGATCAAGTCTCCTGCAAGGAATAGCGCCATCCCGCCTTCACTGACGTCATGGGCAGTGCCTGAGGTGATAATTTCCTTCCCGCTGCGGGTAGCCGTGACCTTTACGCGGATCTCTACCTTGAATCTCTCCCAGCGCCGCTTGGTCTTCTCCGCCTGATCAAGCTGCGATGCATCTGTCTCTTTTTCCAATGGTTGTAGGTGTCCTCTATTTTATGAGTTGCGTCTTATACACGCTGGGTTGCGAAATATCTTAGACGTTAAGACGTTAGAGGGACAATCACAATGCCCAATACGGGAATTCCACGGCGCGGTAATCCAGAATGCAATTCTAAGCACCTGGTTTGAACAGCGTGATAATCCAATAGGTTAGGGCGGAAACACCAGCAGAAGCGGGAATCGTAAGCACCCACGCCCATACAATTCGTCTCGCCACACCCCAACGTACGGCGGAAAGGCGGTTGGTGGCGCCCACGCCGATGATGGCTCCGGTGATGGTGTGGGTAGTGCTGACCGGAATGCCAGCAAGGGCCGTTCCGAAAAGTGTGATTGCGCCTGCGCTCTCGGCCGCGAAGCCCCCGACCGGCTTCAGCTTCGTGATCTTGGATCCCATGGTGTGCACAATGCGCCAACCACCAAAGTAGGTGCCGAGAGCGATCGCCGTGTGGGCGCTCAGGATGATAGGCCAGTGATATTTGCCCCAATTCCCTGCAATATCGTCTTTGCTCATCAAGCCGCCGGTGTAAAGCGCGCCAGCGATGATCCCCATGGTCTTCTGTGCGTCGTTGCCGCCATGTCCGAGACTGTAGAGCCCGGCTGAAATGAGCTGCAGCTTTCGAAAGAGAGTATCGACCTGTCGTGGAGAATTCCGTTGAAAAATCCAATAGATCGCGACCATCAAGGCAAATCCAAGAACCAGTCCCATGATGGGTGCGACCACGATAAAGATCAGAGTCTTGGTCCAGCCGCTGGGAATGATGACGGCGAAGCCAGCTTTAGCGATGGCCGCCCCGGCGTATCCACCGATCAATGCGTGCGACGACGATGTCGGCATTCCCCAAATCCAGGTAAGTAAGTCCCAGACGATCGCGCCCAACAATCCAGCGAGTACAACGTATTGGGTAACTACCTGGACGCCGTTGATGTCGAGATGAATCATGCCCTTGCCAATGGTTTTGGCAACGGCGGTTCCTAAGAAGAAGGCGGCAACAAAGTTGAAGAACGCGGCCCAGAGGACGGCAAGTCGCGGTGAAAGAACGCGAGTTGAGACGACGGTTGCGATACTGTTGGCGGCGTCGTGGAATCCATTCAGAAAGTCGAATGTGAGGGCGACAGCAACGGTGATGATGAGAAGTATTAGGCCTGTGTCCACGTTATTCGGCGATCAGAAAAATTTTCAATGACCCGGCTGGGCCGGAAACTATGCACTCTTCAGGATAACTGCTTCCAAAACGTTGGCTGCGTCTTCTGCTTTGTCCGTCGCTAGTTCGAGAACTTCATAAAGCTCTTTCATCTTGATCAACTGGATCGGGTCACGCTCGGTTTCGAAGAGGTGGCCCACAGCAGCGCGAGTGACCGTGTCCGCTTCATTCTCCAGGCGATTGATCTCCACGCAGTGCTCAATGACGTGCTGCTGTTTTTCGAGTCCCGCGAGCGCTTTCGCGAGTTCCTCGCTCTGCTTCAGAATAAGGCCAGCCAGAACCGCAGATTCCTTGGTGACAGCGTTGATTTTGTAGACCATGATGCGATCACCAGCCGCGTTGAGCAGATCAAGAACGTCATCGATCGAGGAAGCGAGGCGATGGATGTCCTCGCGATCAAACGGGGTAATGAAAGTCTGATTGAGCTTGGTCATTACGGCGTGAGTCATGTCATCGCCGCGGTGCTCGATGTCTTTTAGACGAGTGACCTGTTCGGGCACGTTCTGAAAATTCTCGAGCAGGGCCTTCATCAACCGAGCGCCCTCGATCAGGTTCTGGGCCATCTCGACAAACATGTCAAAAAACTTGGTTTCGCGTGGAATCAGGCGAACCATCGTGTACGGGCTCCTTTAGGTCGCAGCAACTATCCAGCCACCACAGCATGCCCAACATCAACTGGAGGGCTGACCAATATCTCATGCAAAGGGGGTAGGGTCAAACTTGACAGGCAGGGTACGCGCTCCAAATAAGCGCCAATTTACGTTTTTGCTTCGATGTGTTTGATTTCCTGCCCGGCGCCGCGAAAGAGTCGGCGCAACGCCCGATACACGAATCGGATGCTGATAATGATGACGAAGAGCAGCAGAGCTACGACGACCACGGTGATATACGGATGCTGAGTGGCAAACCACGTGAGTCCGACAGCAGCGACATCTTCACCGATGCTGAGTGCGGCGTTTGAAAACGGCTCCGGCGACGGGGTGACAGCGGCACGAGCGGCAGTCTTACCGCCGTGAGCGGCGAAGGCAATCAGACCTCCGAGAACCGCGCTGGCCATCTGCATAGAAGGAGGAAGCTGGGCGCTGGCATGGTAGGCAATCAACGCGGCCACCGGGATGCGAACAAAAGTGTGCAGCGCATTCCAGAGGAGGTCGAAGACGGGAATCTTGTCCGCAAAGAACTCTATGACGAACAGCACAAGAGAAGCCGCAATGATCCAGGTGCTTTCCAAGGCATGAAGGGAAGAAGGCAGTTCCAGAACGTGCGTCCGCGAAAGGATGCCGAGCGTAGCGACAGTCGCATAGACATTCAGACCGGCGGCGAAACTGGTGCCGGCGATCAACCCGAAGAGGTCCTTCTCGCTAAGGTGCACTGCTAACCTCGCCTACTGGTTAGATGGCGGTACGCTTGCGAGGATCGATTTGAATTCAGGGCTGGCGCGAAGGAAAGCAAATTCTGGCTGGTCGAGAGATGCTGGATCGAGAAGGCCGTCTCGGACCGCGAGACGAAGTTCTTCCAGCGCCTGCTTCGAGTCGTTCAGGCCGGCGTAGGCTCGCGCCTTTTGCAGGTGTGCGCCAGGTGCCTGCTTCGCGATCGAGACGATCACGTCATACAGCACAAGCGCGTTGCGGTAATCCTTGCTGTCGAGGTAGTGGCTGCCCGTTTCGAAGGCGTGCACCACCTCCTGATTGAGCGCCCGCTTGACGACGGCATGCTGTGCGTCTTTTTCGTTGTCAGCGCGGCGGCGAAGATCGGCGAGCGAGTTATGTAGTTGGCGTAAGTTGGTTTGCTGTTCTGCCGGATTGTCGCCAAGCCTGCTGATCTTCTGCCAGATCTCGGCAGTGAGGTTCGCTTGTAAGTCAGCGTCCGCATGCTCACGCTTCTCTGCTTCTTTTACTTCCTTCAGTTTTGAGAGAGTGTCGGCTGTTTGTTTCGCCTTGGAAACATCCGAGAGGCCGCTGAAGTCCGCGACAATCTGGCGATACAGCCTCCACGCCTCATACGGCTTTTGCTCGTCGGAGAGTTGCTGGGCTTTCTGAAGCGAATGCTTGAGAGCGTCGTCAATCAGCGTCTGGTTCTCCGGTAGTGCACCGGATTTCATCGCCTGAAGATCAAACCACTGAAAGGCCTCGAACCAGACTTCGGAGGGCGCCCACTGGTGAAAACCATCAAAACGGCGGACGTGATAAGTGAAGCCCGCCGCCTGGAGTTTCGGCTCAAGCTCCAGGATTTCGGGGAAGTTGAAGTCTTCGTTGCCTATGGCGCTGAAGAGCGCGAAGTAGTTCGCTGATTTGGGCTCGATGCCAATCGGAAAACCTGCTCCGGAGGCAGCCACGCCGGCGATGCAGCCCTTGCAAGCCGTCGCAAAGGTGATTGCCGCTCGCGCGCCGCCAGAGAATCCTGCCAGGTACATGCGCTTTGGATCGATCGAGAAACGCGAAAGAGCGTCCTTCCACATGGCTTCGGCCGCTTCAAGTTCAGGAGCGAAAGGTCCGTTGCGCGAGTTGTTGGAAGCAATCAGGATGTATCCATACTTCTCGGCGGCCTCGTGGATGATGCGAACGGGCAGCGGTCCGCGAGCGGCAGGCTCGAAGATGAAAAGAACAGGGTGCCTGATTTCTTTGCGGTAGGTGGACGGCAGGTACAAGGCATAGCTCTGCTTTGTGTTGGCAGAGCACTCGACTTTAGGAATCACCTGCCCGAGGGGAAAGACTTCGGGCGTTTCTGCCAGAGCAGCGGAAGAAAAAACCGCGGCGATAAACATGACCCGAAGCAGGTGCATGACAAAATATTACTCGCCGAATCCCGATGAGTTTCGGCCGTAGGTTTGAAGTGTGGGATTCGTGTGTGGAAATGAAAAAGCCACCCAAAGTCGGGTGGCTTACTCTCGAAAGAGTGCGAATTAAAGTGCCGATTCGATCTCGAAGCCCCAAGCCTCAAGAAGAGGCTCTGGAATGTACTTCGAGTTACGATTCTTTCGCGCCCACTCACGCAGCCGCGTCGAGCGAATGTACTGGTCAGGCGTGAGTTTGAACTCCTTCACGACCTGCTCGAACTCGGTGACGGTGGGGACAATGGGGCCGATCGGCTCTGGCTTGCCCCAGTTAGGATTTCCGCGTCGCTTTGCCATTATTTAGTCCTGCCTCGCTTGTAGTAGAAAGGTAGAAACCCGCTGGTACTTGTTTGGATTCACCGGGGCCCGGTCTAGATTCAGTGGATTGGCCCTAAGTAGCAGACTTTCCTTGACCTTACCTGTTGGTTCCAACATCCCCGACGAAACTACCGATATTAAGGCAAGTTACCTATTCGGTCAATGGTTAATCCGAACGGAGTAGCCTTCCCGGTTGTGGACAAAACGTCTAACATTCCCATTTTCAATATCTTGCCGGAAAACAAACATGCATCGGGAACTGAGTTTGGCAGCGCCAACTTCTGCCGAAATTCCAATTGCCGGCTCCGTCGGGCAAAAATCCGCCGGAATACCCTGCTCGTAGCTTTGGTGAGAACCAAACACGTACACTATTCCACCTTCCGACCTGAACTCCGGACCGAGGCTCTGCGATGAAAAGAAAGCTCATTGTGCTCGTCTTCCTTACAGCGTCGCTTTGTTGCCTTGCCCAGCCGCAACCCCAAACCTCTGCTATTCATTGGCGAGGATGGTCAAACGATCTTTTCCTTGAAGCGCGCCGTGATAACAAA
>DASTGW010000349.1:0-4308 GCA_035718705.1 Terriglobales bacterium
GATCGTGCTGAACGTGACGCCCACCAGCGCCACCGCCATGATCACCAATGCACTCGAGAGTATCCAGGTGGGCGACCAGGTAGAACTGGAAGGCGAGGCACCCGCAACCGCCTCTGGCCAATAAGATCCATCGCAATAACAAACGGCGCCTCACGGCGCCGTTTCTCTTTGCTGCACTATCTGTTGCTTACCGCCTGCGGTAGAAGATATTGAACTCAAACCCTGGGTTCGGTGGAAACAACTCCGCCACTTTCCTCAAACGCTCCGCTAATGGATTCGCAGCCAGCAGCGGATACTCACGTTCGCGCAGATCGTAGTAATCAACATCGGTGAACGTCGACAGCATGTAAATAGCAATCGCATCGGAGAAAGCTGCGGTGAAGTACTCGTTCTTCGCGCGCTCTGTATCGCCGACGTTGCTGGTCGCAGCCTTGCGGAATTCCCAGGCGTCTAACCCGGTTTCGCCACGCTGACGCTCTTCGGCCTGCTTCCAGACCAACTCTCCAAAGTCTTTCGGAACACCTGCGCGTTCAACGAAGGCATGCGCCACGTTGATATAAAACTCAAAAGCCAGCGAGAACTTGTCGTCCATCAAGCGGCTGGAGATAAACACGCACTGCGAATCACCGAGATTCAGGTTGCGATGACAAACCGCCTGGTCGCTCAAGGCGACGTCATAACGATCCGCAATGACGGTGTCCTCGCCCTGGCTCACGGTCAGCGGCACGAAGTAGTAGGCTTTGCGCGACAACGCCGACGCGACCGGCATCGGCACCGTCGCCACCATTCTCTCCACGTCATTCAGCGGCACGGTTGTATTGTTCATCACCGCGTAGCAGACGCCATTCGGCGCCTGCGACACCGGGTTCTGCCGCACCACTTCGGCGGGACTGATTGTCGCTGCTTGGGCTACTTCTGTCATCGGCCCATATTTTAACGTAAGGCTCCGCGAACTTTGGTAATGAATGCAGGACCAAACCACGCAAACCGCATCACGCCACGTGAAAATCAAGAAAATTTCCCGGGGGCTTAGTACTTTGGAGTGCCGCCGGAGCCTGAGAATTGGCGGTTTTCTGCCGAAATTATAGCTATCATGAGGCAGCGTTTTATCAGGTGAATGGACAGAATGCTCTCTGGCGACATCTCCGGAAATTGCCTACTCGTCTCCCCGACGACGAGCAATACCGAAATGATCAAGCAGGCGATGCAGCACTTTGCCATCGCGGCCGAGTCCTGCGAGGATCCCGAAGTCGCCCTGCGCCTGATTCGCTCCCGCAAATACGAAGCCGTCGTCATCGACTTCGAATTCGGCAAGATCGCCCGCGACATTCTGCGCGAAGTCCGCAGCAGCGCCTCGAACCGCCGCTCTGTCGTGTTCGCCCTGGTCAATCACGACTCGGAAGCCAGTGAAGCGTTCGTCAGCGGTTCCAGTTTCACCCTTTCCAAACCGGTAGTTGAAGAAAAAGCCGTACGCCTGATTCGTGCTGCCTATGGCATGATCCTGCGCGAACGGCGTCGCTATTTCCGGTGCCCTGTGTTATTGCCTGCCATCCTCACTCTTCCCAAATCGCCGGCTCAGCAGGTACAGGTCGTTAACCTCAGCGAAGGCGGCATCTCCATCCAATGCGACACCCCCATAACCGGCCATCCACCAGTATTCGTGGAGTTCAGCCTCCCCGAAAGCGGCGCTAAGATCTCCTGTCAGGCCTCCGTTTGTTGGACCAACGACCGGGGTCGCGTCGGACTGCAGATCGAATCCGTCGCCCCGGAGGCCAAGCGCCATCTCGAAAAATGGCTTAGCCAGAGGCTCGACGAATTCATTCCTCCCGCCGTCACATCCAATCTCGAGCACCCCACGCTGCAAATTCAATAGCGGACTCGCACACATTCCTTCCTGGCAGTAAAATAGATAGCGGAAAGCGTTGTGAAATTTCTTGCCAAAAGTTTCTTGCTGGCCTTCGTCGGTACGGGCGTGTTTTTCTTTTTCCTGATGATGGCCCTGGTGCCAACGCTAGCTTTGTTTGCCCGCACTTCCGGCAACATTGCCCAGAAGTCGGTGGTCGTCGATCCTGCAGTGTTTTTACGAACTTGGGGTTTACCCATGGCGGGTGCCATGTTCGTACTGTTTTTCGCTCTGGCGTTCCACAAGATACGCCAAGCCGATCGTGCGGCAATCACACAGCATCACGTTTAAATGCGTAAGAAGTCCAAAATTCGGTTGGTACTGGAGCTCCTCGGACGCGTCCTCTTCATGACCGCTGTCTTCACGCTCCTCGGCTTCGCCATTGGCCTCTTCTGCGGCATCGGTGCCGGTCTGCTCTACGGAGCGTTGCGCCATATCCCTGCCGACATGACGATGGCCTACAAGTTCGTCGCTATTCCGTTCGGCCTCATGGCGGCTCTGATCGGGTTCCTGGGCATGCTGTATCTCGAGATCAAGCGCCTTCGCCGCCCCGCGGAACTCACCCCCGCCTCGCTCGGCCCGCGAACATCGTAGTCCTGCCTGCTGTTCTGTTTGCTCCCCTGAATCCGATTCGCTAAACTCGCATATTTGCGGCTCATTTGAAGGACTCATATGTCAGACAACATCCGTCTTAAGCTTCCCGACAACAGCATCAAGGAAGTGCCCAAGGGCACCACCGCGCTTGACGTCGCGAAGTCGATTTCACCGCGTCTAGCTTCGGCCGCCATTGCGGCGCAGATCCGCCCCACCTCCAATGGCAACGAGCCCAAGCTCGTGGACCTCACCCGTCCGCTCGAGCAGGACGCCGAAATTCGCATCCTCACCGAAAAAGATCCCGAGTCGCTCGAAGTCTTCCGGCACTCCTCCGCCCACTTGCTCGCCGCTGCGGTGCTCGAACTCTTCCCCGAAACCAAGCTCGGTCACGGCCCCGCCACCGAGAGCGGGTTCTTCTACGACTTCTACCGCCCCACGCCGTTCACGCCCGAAGACCTGCAAAAGATCGAGAAGAAGATGCAGGAGCTCGTCGAACAAGACATCCCTTACGCGCAGGAATTCCTCCCGCGCGACAAGGGCCTCTCGCAGTTCAAGTCGGAAGGCGACTTCATGAAGTGCCATTTCATCGAGCAGTTCACCAAGCCCGATGAAACCATCTCTATCTACCGCACCGGCAAGTTCACCGACTTCTGCCGTGGACCGCACATCCCCTCCACCGGCAAGATCAAGGCATTCAAGCTGCTCAACATTGCCGGCGCTTACTGGCTCGGCGACGAAAAAAATCCGCAACTCCAGCGCATTTACGGAACTTCCTTTTATTCAAAGAAGGAACTCGACGAATACATCAAGCAGCAGGAAGAAGCCAAGAAGCGCGACCACCGCGCCCTCGGCAAGCAGCTTGACCTGTTCTCGATCCAGGAACTCGCTGGACCGGGACTGATCTTCTGGCACCCCAAGGGCGGCATCATGCGCAAGCTGATGGAAGACTGGATGCGCGACGAATACCTCCGCCGCGGCTATTCCCTCGTCTACACGCCCCACGTTGCCCGGCGCCAGCTCTGGCAGACCTCCGGCCACGAAGGCTTCTACGCGCAGAACATGTTCGACGTCATGGAACTCGACGACGCCGAATACCGCATGAAGCCCATGAACTGCCCGTTCCACATCCTCATCTACGCCGACTCGCTCAAGTCCTACCGCGACCTGCCCGTCCGCCTCGGTGAATTGGGAACGGTCTATCGCTACGAGCGCTCCGGCGTCATGCATGGCCTTCTGCGCGTGCGCGGCTTCACCCAGGACGACGCCCACATCTTCTGCATGCCCTCGCAGGTAGAAGACGAAATCGGCGGCTGCGTCGATTTCGCCATCGCCGTCCTTAACGCCTTCGGCTTCGAGAAGTTCCAGGTCGAGCTTTCCACCTGGGACCCGAACGATCGCAAGAGCTTTGCCGGATCTGACGAGCAGTGGAACCACGCGACGCAGTCGCTCGAGAAAGTCCTTACGGCTCGCGGCATTCCGTACAAGACGATCCCTGGTGAGGCCGCCTTCTACGGCCCGAAAATCGACGTGAAACTCGTCGACGCCATCGGCCGACTCTGGCAGCTTTCGACCGTGCAGTTCGACTTCAACCTTCCCGCGCGCTTCGGCCTCGAGTACGTGGGCGAAGACGGACAGCGCCATCAACCCGTCATGGTCCACCGCGCGCTCTACGGTTCGGTCGAGCGCTTCTTCGGCGTGCTCATCGAGCACTACGCCGGCAACTTCCCTGTCTGGCTGTCCCCGTTGCAGGTAGTCATGGTCCCCATCGCGGAACGACATACCGCCTACGCCGACAAAGTCGCGGCGCGCCT
>DASTGW010000350.1:0-5097 GCA_035718705.1 Terriglobales bacterium
ACGGACTCAACGTATTGTTGAACCCGATGTTGATGCTTGGCGCCACCGTCGTCCTCATGCCGCGTTTCCAGGTGGACCAGGCGCTTCGGTTATTCGTGGAAGAAGAGATCACTACGGCGCCCAGCGTACCTCCGGTGCTGAACCAGTACTGCGTGGCGGCTGAGCAGGGAAAGTTCCCGAAAGATCATGCTGTCAAATGGATCAAGTCCGGGGCAGCGCCCTTGGCTCCTGAGCTGGCACGCCGGTTCACTGAACTCACGGGTATTAAAGTTCGCCAAGGCTACGGCATGACCGAAGCCTCTCCCGTCACCCACATTGGGCATATCGATCCGCCGGAATTCTATCGTCCAGAAACAATCGGCCAGCCGGTGTACGCAACCGACTGCCGCGTGGTGGCCTTCGATGGTGATCGTGAGCGCGATGCGGCTGCCGGTGAACCGGGCGAGCTCGTTATGCGTGGCCCGCAGTTCATGATGGGCTATTGGAAATCTCCTGAATGTACCGCTGACGTTATGCGTGACGGCTGGTATTGGTCAGGTGACGTTGCAATCCGCGATGAGCAGGACTTCTACCGCATCGTTGATCGCCGCAAGGAGATGATCAAGTACAAGGGACTGGCTGTCGCGCCGGCCGAGGTGGAAGCCGTCCTGCTCGAGCACCCTTCGATTCGTGACTGTGGGGTCGTCGGGCGTCCAGACGTTGATGCGGGGGAAATCCCTTGCGCTTTTGTAGTACTCCGAGAGGGTGTGTTCGATTGTCAGTCTACCCGCGACGAAATTTCTTCCTTTGTCGCCGAACGCCTTGCAAAACATAAACTTCCGCGCGATCTGCGCTTTGTGAGTGCGATCCCTCGTAACCCCTCGGGGAAGATTTTGCGACGGGAACTGCGGACTTCTCTTTGATTTTCAAGTAAACTCACGCCGCAACTACCGCCAACCAGCGGGTTTACAGGCACCGATGAAAGTCCGAACCCTTGCTCTTTTCGTTTTGATTTCTGGTCTCGCCCTGGCGCAGACATATCCCCCGGCAGCCGCAGCCACCATTAAGAACGTAAACATCACTTTGCATGACGCTGCCCGCAACAAAGATCTTCCTCTGCGAGTTGTCTATCCGGAAGGCAAGGGTGCGCTGCCGGTCGTCATTTTTTCGCATGACGCAGGAGGATCGCGCGAAGGCTACAGTGGTCTTACTGAATATTGGGCTCAGCACGGATATATCTGCCTCCAGCCCACTCATGCCGACTCTTTCGAACAACAGAGGGCGGCCGGCCGCAACGCCACCCTGTTCAGTGCGCTTTACGACTCTTCCGTTAGTCCCGACGCGTGGACAAACCGTATCAAGGATGCGGTTCTTGTTCTAGATTCCTTCGACGAGATTCAGAAGCAGGTTCCTGCCCTGAAGGGCCGCATGGATAAGAACCGTATCGGCGTTGGCGGACATGCCTTTGGAGCATTCGTGGCGCAGGCGCTTGGAGGAGCGACCATCAAGTTTCCCGGAGAGAATGAGTCCAAGTCATTTCGCGACGCGCGTGTGAAGGCCGTACTTCTGTTCTCTCCCCAAGGCGCGGATGTAAAGGTCGGCCTGATTAACACATCCTGGAATCAGTTCAACCTCCCCATGCTTTCCGTGAGTGGTTCTCGTGACTACGGCGATTGGCGTGTGCTTAACAAGGAGCGCGCTACTCCCGAGTGGAGGAAAGATTCCTACAAGTTCTCGCCACCGGGAGACAAATACCTGCTCTGGATCAAAGATGCCAGCCACATGTCATTTACCGGCATGCCGGCCACCGAAAGCGGCCCCCTTGCAAAGCGCAGCGAAGCCCTCGGGATCAACGAGAAGGCAATTTTTGAATGGACCCAGTTGGCAAGTCTCGCTTTCTGGGATACATATCTCAAGGACGAGAAGAACGCCCGCAAATTCCTCGAAACGGATGAGTTGGCGAAGATGGCGAACGGCGGCCTGACCCTCGAACATAAGTGACGATTCGGAGGTGCACCATGTATCGCTGGTGTTTCGTGCTGATGCTGCTCTGCTCAGCATTCGTGATCTCCCAGGCGCAAGACTCCCACGGAATTATTCGCGGTACCGTGCTCGATGAGGCCGGATCTCCCGTGCAAAATGCTTACGTCGCCGCTGACATGATGGCCGACGGCAAGATCGCTCAAGAGCTTAAGACGTACACGGACTCAACCGGGCAGTTTGTGTTGGAAGGGCTCCCCCTCGGCGAATACCAGGTGTCCGCACAAAAAGAGGAGGACGGATACCTCTCCACTCGCCCGAACGTGTTCCAGCACAACAAACCGGTGGAAGTCCGGCTCACCCCAGACAATGACTCCGATTCCGTTACCATCCACTTCTCCCCAAAAGGCGCCTTCGTGACAGGTACTGTTCGGGATTCGAAGACCGGGGCACGCGTCGCCGCAGAGATAACGCTTAAGCCGGAGAATGGCGATGGACTGCTTGGAACCGGGACGAACGGCAAAGAAAACTTTCGCCTCGCGGTTCCGGCCAATGCAGGTTTCACTATCTTGATCAGCGCCCCCGGATATCAGAATTGGGTCTACCGGGACGAAGCGAACCCGGAACAGCCGGGTGTATTGCGGCTTGATTCCGGGTCGGAAAAGAAGTTGGACGTGCGTTTAGTTCCGCAGCGCTGACGTACTACTTCTTCAACGGAGCATTCGGCGCTGGATGTTTATCGTCGTAGATGGAATATTGGTCTTGCGGCGGCTTTAGTTTGATCTCGATCTGTTTCTGGGCTTCGTTGATTTCGAAGTCTTCACCATATGTCTGCAATCCTTTGGCGATCACCTGGACCCGCAATTTTCCGTAGGGAATCCCCTGGTATGTAGTTTTGCCTTCGGAATCGGTTTTTAGGTTTAATCCGCCCTTTTCTTGCTTCCCACCCGAACTGACACTGTGTAATATCACCGACGCATTTCGCACTGGCTTACCCGTTTCCTGCTTTAGTACCTTGATGGTTATGTCGGCATATTTTTCCTCGGCAGCGGCGAAAACGGCCACCAACAGGAAAAGCAGGAAAAAGGACAAGCGTCTCATGGATGCAATTGTAAGCAGTGATGGCGAAGTGGGGCAACAGCAAGAGCACTCGCGCGTTCTAACTCTCTGATTGGCTTGAGCTTTTGGCCGTCAGCATTACTTGGTGAGCTATGTTGGGCCCTCAGTTGTCTTGTTCCGGCAAGCGCGTCGAGTTCAAAAAGCCTTGGCTGGCTTTGGCTCTCGCATGGATGCTGCTCACTTCAGCGGCCTTATCAGAGAACAATCCACCCGATCCCGCCCCGCATACCGTTTTGTTTTACGAAGACTATCCGCTTGCGATGCTGAGCCTGTTACCCAAAGAGATGGCGACCGCCATCGTGGCCGCTCCTGAGAAAACTAAGAAGATCGATCCGCGCAACGACGTCAACATGATCGGGCGCCGCAATGTCGGCTCAGGTCTCGACTTCTATTCGATGGAGCGGGAGCGGATGCTCGGCCGCGAACTCTCGCGGGAAGTGGAACAGTCCGTGCGACTGGTGAACGATCCGGTTGTCACTGAGTACATCAACCGTCTCGGTCAGCGACTGGTGCGCAACTCCGACGCCAAGGTTCCCTTCGTCATAAAGGTCGTGGAGAACGACGAAGTAAATGCCTATGCTCTTCCCGGTGGATATTTCTATGTGAACACGGGACTCATCATGGCCGCCGACAGTGAAGCCGGTTTGGCCGGCGTGATGGCGCACGAGATCGCTCACGTCGCCGCCCGTCATGCGACCAAGAACCAGACCAAATCAGACATCTTCAACTTGGCCTCCATACCCCTTATCTTCTTCGGTGGCCCCGCCGTGATGGCCGTGCGTCAGGTCATGGGTGTCGCCGTCCCGATGGGTTTCCTGAAATTCAGCCGCGACGCGGAACGCGAGGCCGATATGCTCGGCCTGCAATATGAGTATGCTTCCGGATACGATCCCCAGGAGTTTGTGAAACTCTTTGAAAAGCTTCGCACCGAAGAGAAGCAGAAGAAGAGCTTCCTGGCCAAGGCATTCTCGACCCATCCCATGACCGATGACCGTATCAAGCGTGCGCAGAAGGAAATCGAGCAATACCTTCCCAACCGCGACGATTACATAATCGATACCAGCGAGTTCCAGGAAGTCCGCGCTCGTCTCGCGGAACTTACCAGCCGTCAGCAGATCGATATGGGCCGCATGGTTCCAGTGCTGCACCGCCGCGGTCCTGAGTTGCCGCAAAAAAGTGACCCTAAGCAGGACGATGACCGGCCAACTTTGAAGCGGAACTGAACTTCCAAACCTACTTGGATTCCAAGTAAGCTCCATGAACGAACGAAAACTCCTGAGTGGCTGGAAGGAAATCGCTGCGTATTTAAACCGCGGTGTGCGCACGGTACAGCGCTGGGAACTTAGCTATGGCATGCCCGTACGTCGCCAGAAAGCCGACGCGCGGAGTGTCTTCGCCTTTGCTGACGAAATCGACGCCTGGCTCGAGCGCACTAAGCCGAGCAGCGGTTCCTATGTGCGCTGCACTTTTCTTGTTGTCGACATCATGACGCCTGATGCCCTGTCGGATCTGAAGCTTGCAATCGAAGGCGCCAAGTACAACGTGCTCACCGCTTTCACCGCTCAGGAGCTGTTGGCGGTCGCGGCCCGTTACGACGTTGACGGCTTTGTCGTCGATTCCATTCTGCTCGACGTACACCCGTCGGAGTTGGCCCGCGAATTGAAGCGACGCTATCCTTCCAAACCTCGAGTGCTCGTTGGCGATGATCCGGCAGAGGATTACGACGCTGTCCTACCTCCGGGCAATCCCGCGAGAGTGGTGGACTGGATCCTGAATAAGTTCGGTCCAGCCATGGTTGGGGAAATGCAACTGGACTAGCAAGGCACACCTCGCCTACTCTGCCTTCGTTCCTGATTGCCGACTGCCCCTGCATTTTTGTACATTTCCGGCGGAGTAATGACCGTGAAACGTGCCGCCGTCCTCCTCTGCTTGGTCTTCGCCATACCCGCTTTCTCTCAGCCGAAAATGCCCGTGCAGTGGGAAGAACTCACCGGTCCCGACTTCATTCAAGCTATCACT
>DASTGW010000351.1:0-2495 GCA_035718705.1 Terriglobales bacterium
GGACTGGAAGTATTGCCGCACCGGCAACATCGACGACGATTTCGAAGTTCCGGGAACGCACGTCGGGATGGTGTTTAACGCGTCGGTGTACAACATCATCGCCAAACGTCTGGCAAAAGCCAAAACCGAGTAGCCACAGGCGTTTCTAAACAATGAAAGCCCGCGATCATCGCGGGCTTTCCGTTTAATGCCAGTTACGCGGCTTTGTAAGAGTCACGTCTCGAACGAATGTCATCGTGATCGCGAAGGATCGACTGCGATTGCTGGCGAACGAGGGCCATCACATTCTCCGGCAGACTCTCTCGGAGCGCCTTCTCATACTTGCCCTTGGCATAGTCGTCACCCTGCTCAAGCCATCCCAGAATGGCGTGATCGCCACCGCCAAGAGCTTCCTTGATGTCGATCCATGCCCGATGCACGGCAGCGACGGCATGACCTTCGGTCCTGGTCACATCTTTAGACACGTCTGCGAGCGCTGATTCAAGTTGCGAGGCGAAACGCCCGCGCTCCGAACTGATCTGCAGGAAGTGCGACTTTAGTTCGCTGCTCTTGGCGTGATCAGCAGCTTCCTTGTATCCCTTTTCGCCGTCGCGACAGGTCTTCGCCAAGTCCTGGAGGATGTCTGCCATGTTGGTTTTATCTGCCATTCCACTCTCCTTCAATGTTTTGTTAGTTGGTGTGAAAGGTGAGATGCGAGAAAGCAGATCGGCACAATCTGTGTTGCTGAAAGAGAACTCACGCAAAAACAAAGAACCCGCCGCTTTCGCGACGGGTCCTTTGCCTTGACGGTGCGGTGTTGCTATTTGGGCTGAACCGGGGCGTTCTGCTGCGACTCGGGGGAGGGCTGCTGTGCCGACGGCTTGTTGTTGTCGTACGAAATGCCAGTGCTGTTCTGCGAATTGCTGGTGTTGCTCTGCGCGCTGGACTGAGCGTTGTTGACGGAAGTCGTTCCCTGCTGAGATTCCATCTGGCTCTGCGGAGCGGCGTAGTTGCCATTCTGAGGAGCCGCCATCGCCTGCTGATTCAGCTGGTCGAGGCTGCTGTTCTTCAGAACGGAGACCATCACGCGAGGTCCACGGTACGCACGTGCCGGCTTGGCGCTGGCGTCCTGCTGATCAGCGGTCTGCTGCTGAGCGGAAGGAGTGACCTTAGCATTGCCCATGCCGAGCGTGTAGATGCGATAGACCGGAATCTCGTGGTTGATTACGAGATAACGAACGACGGCATCGGCCATCTTCTGCGAAGACTGGATGGAGGCCGCGCTGGAACCGGGGGCAAAGCCCTGTACTTCCACGATGTAACCGCGCTGGTTCTGCAACTGCGTGGCAACTTCGTCGAGAGCTTCCTTCGCGCTCTTGCTCAGGGCGGACTGGCCGGAGCGGAAGCGGATCTCGGTCTGGTTGGTCGGCGAGTACTGGTCGAGGTTGGTTACGACCTGCTCGACGGTCTGAAGGCGGGTGCTCGCCTGCTGGGCCGTCTGATGAGCGGCCTGCGCGCGATTGCCGGCTTCGAGAGCGTGCTGATCAGCCTGATCGGCCTTCGCGGAAGCCTGACGGATCCCTTCCTGGGCGCGTGCATCGACGTCCTTAATGTTTTTGGAGTTCGCCGCTGTGAGTTCGTCGAGCTCATTGACGCGGTTACGGATCGGCGTCATCTGGCGCTGGACATACTTTTTGCGGGCGAAGGGATTGATGCGGCCCCAAAAGCCTTCACGGGTTTCCTGCTGCAACGGTTGGCGATTGGAAATCTGGTCATCGGCCTGCGCCTGGTTCTGCGCGGGCTGGGACTGGGTGGCCTGGTTCTGGTCCTGGGACGCGCTCTGCTGGGCCATCGCGGGCAGCATCATCGTCGCGGCCAAGGGGAGCACCATCAAGCTACGAATCTTCATTGCTAATTCCTCCGGTGTTTGGGGGAGCCGTTCTCTGACTCCGGATCGCCGTTTTCCGCTTCTACGCGGGCCAGAATGGCTACGGCGCACAAGCTATCCGTCTTTGTAATAGCGATTGGAATGCCAAACCGAAAGGCAGGTAAGTCGTTTGATTTCAACAGCAAAAAACGAAGGATGTACGTCTGGTGAGTAGGAACGGTTTATCGCAAGGTAAATATTGCCAAGGAGAAGCGGAGTTGCCCAATGGGTGAAAAATCGGACTTCCGCCACATGGGAAGTGAGAACTGGGCCTGAGGATCAGGCCCGTTTCTTAGCGGTGGCAGGCTTCTTCTGCTCCCATGGACGCGGCTTCTTTTCCTTGGCTTCGCGCCCGTTCACGCGATCGTAGTGATAGCTTTCACTCACGGTCCCGAGCGACTCGTTGTACAGGCTCGGCAGTCCTGTGGCTTCCTTTAACTCCTCCGAGAAATCGTGGAGCGCCTTGAGGTGGTCCGCGGTGGCGGCGATCTCGGTCTTGGTAGTCTTGAGGACTTGCTGGTATCCCTTATTAATGAGCTTGGAGATTTCTCCACCCACGAGATAGCCAGGATAGGCAAAGATCTTGGTG
>DASTGW010000352.1:0-14192 GCA_035718705.1 Terriglobales bacterium
CCCCGAATTGAAGGGGACAAAGTTACGGCACGGCTGAAGCCGTGCCCTGACAAGACCGCTCAGACGCGAACAGTATCACGCCATCGTAGTACAGACTTAGCCCTGCAGCGACAGCAGGAACGGCTGCTCGAAGGCTTCGCAGAGCCAGCGCAGGAAGCGCGCGGCGTCCGCGCCGTCTATCAGGCGATGATCATACGATAAGGACAGAGGCAACATCAGACGCGGCTCGAACTTACCGTCGATGTAAACCGGTTCCATCGCGCCTCGCATCATGCCTAGGATTGCCACTTCCGGCGCATTGATGATTGGCGTGAAACTCGTGCCGCCAATGCCGCCGAGGTTGGTAATCGTGAAGACTCCGCCTTCCATCTCTTCGGGCTTCAGCTTGCGATCGCGCGCTTTCTGGGCGATCTGCTGCAACTCAACCGAAATCTCGATGATGTTCTTCTTATCGACGTCGCGAATGACGGGAACGAGAAGTCCGCGCTCGGTGTCGACAGCAACGCCGATGTTCACGAAGCTCTTGTAGACGATCTCTTCTTTTGCGGTGTCGATGCTGGCGCCGAATTGCGGAAACTGCTTGATGGCGGAGGCGACGATCTTCAGCGCGATGGCGGTCAAGGTAAGCTTGCCACCAGCGGCTTCCGCGCGCTTGGAATAGCTCTTCCGTAATTGCTCGAGCGCCGTTATGTCGGCTTTGTCATTGTTGGTGACGTGTGGAATCGTCCAAGCCTGAGCCATGTGCTCCGACGTCTTGCGACGAACGCCGGTCATCGGCTTGCGTTCGACATTGCCCCACTTCGAGAAGTCGGGAAGCGGAGCAGAGGCGATCATGCGACCGCCAATGCCGATACCACGCTCGAATTCCTGCGCGCGGCGTTTGGCGTGAGCCTTGACGTCGGCGGGAGTAATGCGTCCTCTAGTACCGGTTCCCTTGACCTCAGTGATGTCCACTCCGATCTCGCGAGCGAGCGCGCGGACAGCAGGCCCGGCTGCGACGTCAGCGGGCGATTTGCCGGTACGAGATGAAATTTGTTCGGGAACATCCGGCGCCGGAGGAGGAAGTTGATCATTCTCCCAATCCGGGACTTTGGGGGCTGCTGCAGCTTCTGAACGAGGGATTGGTTGCGGAGTCGGAGTACGCTCGATGGTTTCCTGCGTGCTCTCGCCGATCGGCTGCTCTTGCGGCGTTTGTCCCCCGGTACCGATGCCGCCCGTGTCGGCGTCGGCGTAGGCTTCGGTCGTCTGCGGTTGCTCACCGCTGACTTCCGCCGTAAACAGCGCCTGACCCACTTTTAGCTTTTGGCCAGGTTTTACAAGGACGGACTTCACCGTTCCGGCGATCGTGGACGGTACTTCGATCGTCGCTTTGTCAGTTTCGAGTTCGATGACCGGCTGGTTTACTTCAACCTTGTCCCCGACCTTCACCATCACGTTCAGCAGGTCGCCTGCGCTGACGTTCTCGCCGAGTTCCGGAAGCGTGAATTCGACGACTGTGGCTTTGCCGGAAGACTTCGCGGGTTGTGCCTTTTCTGGAGTCTTGCCCCCGGGCTGCTGGCCGGTGCTCGGGCTTTTCGCGGGCGGCTGCACTTCCTGCTTTGGAGCCTTCGGGGGCGTGGCGGCTTCTGCAACTCCACCTTCTCCCGTCTCGCGAGCCGCTCCCGACTTTGCACCATTGCTGCCAGCCTGCTTTGCCGCACCGGCGCCGTTCTCTTCAACGGAAAGAATCAATTGTCCGACCTTAACCTTTTGGCCTTCTTTTACGTGGACCGACTGCACCACGCCACCGATGGGCGAGGGTACCTCGATCGCCGCCTTATCGGTTTCGAGTTCGAGCAGGGCCTGGTCTTTCTGAATCTTGTCACCGACCTTCACCAGCATCTTGAGAAGATCGCCGGAAGTTACGTTTTCCCCAAGCTCCGGTAGCTTTACTTCTGTGCTCATTCCTTGTCCTTCCATCAGACTGCGTCAGCGCAGTTTACGAGTACAGCGGATCCTTTTTGTCAGCGTGAATGCCGAGATCTTTCATTGCCTGCTGAACCACTTCCGGCTTGATCTTCTTTTCACGCGCAAGTTCGGACAGAGTCGCGAGGACCACGAAGTTCGCATCCACTTCGAAGAAATCGCGAAGCGCGGCTCGTCCTTCACTGCGACCGAAACCATCGGTACCGAGAACATGGAGGGGCCGCGGGAACCAGCGGGCCACCGACAGCGGCAACGACTTGATGTAGTCGGAAGCCGCAACAATGACGCCTTCGGTGTTGGCGAGTTGATCGGTGACGTACGGCGTCTTCGATTTCTCGGTCGGATGCAGCATGTTCCATCGCTCGGTGCAGATGCCGTCCTTGTAGAGCTCCTTGTAACTGGTGACGCTCCACACGTCAGCGGCCACGCCGTATTTCTCGAGCATGGCCTGCGCCTTGATCACTTCGGGCAGAATGGCGCCGCTGCCGAGCAACTGCGCCTTGAGCTTTGCGTCCTTCATACCCGACTGATTGAAGCGGTACATGCCTTTGACGATGCCTTCGCGTGAACCCTCGGGCATCGCCGGATGCTCGTAGTTCTCGTTCATCACGGTGATGTAATAGAAGACGCTCTCATCGTTCTGATACATCCTCTTAATTCCGTCCTGGATGATCACCGCTAGCTCATAGGCAAACGCCGGATCGTACGCCATCAGGTTCGGCACCGGCATGGCGAGGGTGTGGCTGTTTCCGTCCTGGTGCTGTAGACCTTCTCCGGCCAGCGTGGTGCGTCCCGCGGTGCCGCCGAGCAGGAATCCGCGAGCACGAATGTCGCCCGCCGCCCAGACAAGATCACCAACACGTTGCAAGCCAAACATCGAGTAATAGATGAAGAACGGAATGGTGGGAATGCCGTGCGTGGCATAGGCCGTGCCGGCCGCGATGAACGACGACATCGATCCGGCTTCGGTGATTCCCTCTTCCAGAATCTGCCCGTCTTTCGCCTCTTTGTAATAAAGGAGGGTGTCGCGGTCGACCGGCTGGTAGAGCTGACCGACGTGAGAGTAAATACCTACCTGGCGGAAGAGCGCTTCCATACCGAAAGTGCGGGCTTCGTCGGGAACAATCGGAACCACCAGATGTCCGAGCTTCTGGTCGCGCAACATCTTCGCCAGCATGCGGACGAACACCATCGTCGTAGAAGCTTTGCGGTTTTCGGTGCCAGTGTAGAACTCGTCAAACAGATCAGCCGGGACATCGCTGACAGGCTTGCTGCGATTCACTCGCTTCGGCAGATAGCCACCGAGCTCCTGGCGGCGCTTACGCAAGTAGGCGAGTTCTGGTGAATCGTCGGGCGGACGATAGAAGGAGAGGTTCTCGATTTCTTCGTCGGAGAGCGGAATCCCGAAGCGCGAGCGGAAAGCCTTCAGCTCGTCTTCGTTCATCTTCTTCTGCTGGTGGGTGATGTTCTTGCCCTCACCGCTCTCGCCGAGGCCGTAGCCCTTAATGGTGCGCGCAAGAACCACCGTCGGCTGCCCCTTGTGGTCCGTCGCGGCCTTGAATGCGGCGTACACCTTGAGAGGATCGTGTCCGCCAAGACGCAGACGGCGCAACTGGTCGTCACTGTAGTTCTTCACCAGTTCGAGCAGCTGCGGATATTTACCGAAGAAGTGCTGGCGCAGATACGCGCCGGTCTCAATCGAATACTTCTGCCACTCGCCATCGACGAGCTCGCTCATGCGCTGCACGAGTAGACCGTCTTTATCTTTGGCGAGGATGGGGTCCCAGTCAGAACCCCAGATTACTTTGATGACGTTCCATCCTGCGCCACGGAACGCCGCTTCCAGTTCCTGGATAACGTTGCCGTTACCACGCACTGGGCCGTCGAGGCGCTGGAGGTTGCAGTTAATGACGAAGATCAGGTTGTCGAGACGCTCACGGGCTGCGAGGGTGATGGCGCCCAGCGCTTCCGGTTCATCCGTTTCGCCGTCGCCGAGGAAGGCCCAAACTTTGCGATCGGAGGGCGCCTTCAGTCCGCGGTCTTCGAGATAGCGGTCGAAGCGGGCCTGGTAAATGGACATGATCGGCCCGAGTCCCATCGAGACCGTCGGGAACTCCCAGAAGTCAGGCATTAACCATGGGTGCGGATACGAAGAGAGTCCGCCGCCGGGTGCAAGTTCCCGACGGAAGTTCTCGAGCTTCTCTTTCGACAAACGTCCTAGCAGGAAGGATCGCGCGTAAACGCCCGGAGCAGCGTGTCCCTGGAAGTAAACAATGTCGCCTTCGGTACCTTCACCCTTTCCGCGAAAGAAGTGGTTGAAACCGACTTCATACAGAGTTGCGGCCGACGCGTAGGTCGAGATGTGTCCGCCAATACCCTCCTGCAGTTTGTTTGCGCGCACAACCATCGCCAGCGCGTTCCAGCGAACGAGGCTCTTAATGCGGCGCTCGAGTTCCTGGCTTCCGGGAAATGGGGCTTGTTGTTCTGCGGGAATCGTATTGATGTAGGGAGTGCCGGCGGTGAAGGGGACCTTTACGCCTGACTGCTTAACGTGAAGCTCAAGTCTTTCGAGAAGGCTGATTGCCCGGTCACGTCCGCGGTGGCGGAGGATGTAGTCCATCGAATCCAGCCACTCTCTAGTCTCAACTGTCTCTAGGCCGTCGTTCTCGACGTCAACGCTCATGTCTGAAAAATGTCCTTGGTAAACAATTCTGGAAGTATCTCAATGTTACCAGATGTACTTTGCTGCTGCGGGATTCGGGATTTAGCACATTGGTGCTCTTGACCCCTGGTTTGAACAGCATCAGAATCGCGCCACTTGTTCGAAATGCTGCGCTGTGGGGCGCAGCGGCGTTACCTGTGTAACGTGACCAACGATTGAAATCAGGGTGCTTGGAAACCCTTCTTCTCCGATGTGCAACTCAGAGAGGAGCGGTTTGCGCATGCGAAAGATGGCATTGCTCGCGGTGCTGTTCTGGTCAACGCTGCTTATGGCGGCAGGACCCGGGTGCGCGTCCGTGGAACCGCCCCTCGCTACGTTCCGCGCCGAAGCGGCAGAAGTTCACCTGACGTTTACCGCTGCAAGCGAACACAATCAGGTTGTTACAGATTTGTCCGAGAGAGATTTCGCCGTCCTGCGGGACGGAGCTCCGGTCAATCAGGTTACCGGCTTCGAGAATTTGAAAGACGCGCCTCTGTCATTGGTGGTGCTGGCCGACATCAGTGAATCGATGCGGAAGATGATGCCACTGGAGAACTTTGCCAAGACGTACCTGTCCCAGAGCCTGTCACAGGCAAACGACAGCGTTTCATTTCTAGACTTCGGTTCTATCGTGCATCCGGCGGGGATGATAAAGGGCGGCTCACATTTGACGTCGATGTACGACTCTGCGTTCGATGTGGTGCGTCGTGAACGTCCCGTGAAATCGCGCCAGGCGGTGTTGTTAATTACCGATGGCGGAGACAACTACAGCTTGCACTCCGTCGATGATGTCATTGCCGCCGCTCAGAAGTCGGACGTTGCCTTCTATGTACTCGATACCGATCCGTGGAACGATCTTGCGGAACGTGATCTCCATCGACTAGCGACCGAAACCGGCGGACGTTACTACGTGGTCGAGAGGAGGAAACAGATCTCAGTAGCCGTCCAGGAGATCGAGAGTGAGTTGCGCAACACCTACATGGTGACATTCCGGGCGGATAACGCACGGAATGGTGTTCATCAGGTTGCGCTTCGGGCCAACGACAAGAATTTAAAGTTCTTCTACCGCACCACGTACTACCAGGGCGGGCCGGTTACGGCTCGCGCGCGCACCGACTACCTACCCATGACTAGCCCTGCTCCGTAGAAAATGGCGGATTCACGGCTCCATCGTTGATGATTTCCTGCGGTGGATCGCCACCAGCCAATCCCTGAGCCAGGACCAACTCTCGAGCTGACACACGGAACTTGGGCAATCGATAGAGGAAGACAAAGGCCGCCGCGATAGCAGCAACACCGCCGATGGAGAGAGTCAATGGTGCGCCAATATGTTCTGCCAGAGCTCCGGCGAACAGTGAGCCTAAAGGCGCCATGCCCATGAACATCATGGTGTAAACGGCCATCACACGCCCGCGAAGTTCGTCGGGGACCATCGATTGCAGGAGCGTGTTAGAAGAAGTCGTCTCAAGCATCATGCCGAAGCCTACTGGCACCAGCAACGCGACAGAGAGCCAGAAATGCTCGGAATTGGCAAAGGCGATCAGGCTGATGCCAAATCCAAGCGCAGCCGATCCAATGATGCGCCCAAGCCCACGCAATCCTGATCGGCTGGCCAGGAACAGTGCCGCGAGCAATGCACCGACGCCGGTAGCGCCCATCAGAATGCCGAGCCCTCGTGCTCCACCGTGAAGAATCTGGTCGGCAAACACGGGCATCAGGACCGCGTATGGCATCGCCACCAGGCTCACCACGCCAAGGAGCAGCATCAGGTCGCGTATTGAGATATTCACGCGGACGAAACGAAATCCTTCGATGATGTGTGCAATAGCGGAAGCAGTGGCATGGCGTTCCCGCGGCACTACTTTCATCATCAGCAGGCCCGCTATAACGGCAATGTAGCTTAGGCCGTTGCCGAAGAAGCACCAGCCTTCCCCGATCTTGGCGATCAGGATTCCAGCGATTGCCGGTCCCACGATGCGCGCCCCATTGAACATCGAGGAGTTCAAGGCGATGGCGTTCATCAGGTCTTCCCTGCCCACCATTTCGACCATGAACGCCTGTCGTGCGGGGATGTCGAAAGCGTTAACCACTCCGAGCAGTGCCGCGAGTATGAAGATGTAAGGAACCTTGATACGGTGAGTCAGTGTGAGCGTCGCAAACGTCAGGGCCAGGAGCATCGCCGAGGCCTGCGTTGCGATCACCAGCTTGCGACGATCCATGCGATCGGCGGCCATCCCGCCGATGGGCGCGCACAGGAACACCGGGATTTGCGCGCAAAAACCGATCGAGCCCAACAGCAGCGACGATCCGGTCAACCGGTAGACGAGCCATGATTCCGCGATCGTCTGCATCCAGGTGCCGACCAGCGAAATGAGTTGCCCGCTAAAGAAGAGCTGAAAGTTGCGATGCTTGAGTGCGCGGAAGGTGGTCTTCCAGCGAGATTCGACTTTGGTCCCGTTTGGCAGTTTGGATGAACCTTCCCGTGGTGTTGGATGCGGCAGGCGGTGATAGATGTTCAGAGATACAGCCGCCGCGCAAATTTAAGGATAGCAGCGACTAGAGGAACAGGACTTGATGATCCGGGCACTCCTTCTGCGCCGCTTCGTAAAGCATGTGCAGAAGATCTAACCCGTATTTTGCGACGTAGTAGACGCCGAGGATCTCGCGCTCGGGCAGGTTCTTGTTGGGAAACAAATGTGTGCTCAGGTTTCGCGCGTGGGAGTCGATGACTTCATTGCGCTTAAGTTCGGCGCGAGCGGCCCTGCCGGACAGTCGGTGTACCTGGTAGCGCATTTTGGCCTCGGCTTTAGCTGCCGAATCGACCAGCGTCGGATCAAGCTGCTGCAGATCAACGCGAATTTTTTCCATCGCACGCGCCACCAGTTGCTCTGCGCTCTCGAGATCCTGCTGCAGAGAACTCGGGAGCACACGCTGCGCCATGGTGACGCGTAGCTTCTCCGGTCCGTGGAACAAGTCTGCTAACTTCAGTCCGTACTTGTTCAGAAACTTCTGTTGTTTCGGCTCAACGATGGTGGCGCTGAAGCGAGGTATGACCGGCGTTTTGCGTCCGAGTAACTGCTCGTGAACTACCCCCACCTGGGTGAAATATGCGACTTCAGCGGGGCCACCGGTGTACGCCAGCGTTGGAAGCAGATAGTCCTGCATGACTGGGCGCAGCAGCACGTTGGCGCTGAACTTCTCCGGCGCGTTGGATATCCGCTGCAGCAGTTCTTCTTTCGTGTATCGATTCGCTCCAGCCTTGAAATGACCGTTGCTGCGCTGGACGACCACTCGCTTGCCGTCCAAAATTTCGAAAAGCTGGGTCGAAGAGTGCGTGACCTTCACCTGCTGGTGATACCCGGCAGCCTCCAGTTCTTTCCCACGCTGCAGCAATAGCTCGTCGAGTTTTTCCGCCTTCTCTGCAGCAGCAAGATAAATTGGCTTCGCCAACCGATGGAATTCAGGATCGTAGGCATCGATCAGGAGGATGCCCCAATCGGCGAGCACCTTCGAATAAAACTTCGCAAACGCGGTCCCCATGTTCTCGCCCGCGCGATAGGCGGAAACGAGAGCGTCCATGGCGTCAGAAGGGCCCAGCAACTCCTGCAGTTTTTCTACTTCGGTATCGATGTCAGCAGTGAACACGGCATCGCCAACCGGTGACTCTTCAATCGTCTGAGCTGACGTTTTCAGTGTAACGAGTGATCCGTCGCTCGCTGGAACTGAGCCGACGCTCACTTCCGCAAGGTCGTGATCTTCCGTGGCTAGCCAAAACACTGGGACCGCCGGTACGCCGACAGACTCCGCCTTTTCGGCGAGAGCAACGGCAGTAAGCGCCTTCAGGATCGCGAACAGCGGTCCGCCAAAAACTCCGACCTGCTGCCCGGTAACTACGACGTTAGCACCGTCGCGGAATCGGAGCAGATTGGCTGCCGTCTTCTCGCCCATTCCCCATTCGCGGTTCTGGCGCTCGAGAATGTCGGCGACGGCCTTGCGCCGATCGTCCGGATAATCAATCAGCTTCGCTTCGTCTTGAACCCACTCACGAATGTAAGGTGAGCGGGGATAGAACCGGGGTGCGTTGCCGCTATAAGAAAGAAAGTCCAGGAATAGCTTCGAGGTGTGGGGGATGTTCGTAAACGGCAGGCACTCGGAAAACACTACCTGGTCTCCTCGGGTTGGCTGCAACACGGACACATGGGCAGTTGGATGATGAAGTCGAGTGAATGATGCAAAAAGCAATCATTCACTTCAATGGGGCCAATTGTAAATCTTACGCGACAGCAGGGTTTCAGACGTGTCGCTCGGAAATTTGTAACCGCCAGCCATTTCCAGTGTCAGATAAGTGGGGCCGAATGACACAAATGACCCCCGAAGCGGTGACCACCGTAATGCCAAGTAGAAAGCTGTTGTGGAAACCCCATAGATTCCGGTTACAATCCAGAGCAGGTGGGAACTCCGAACGAACCTAATATGGCACCTGATTCTTTGCCGCTGTACGAATTTGTCCCCGGCAGAATCAAGCTCCGCATTGATGTTTCGATGTCGGCGGAGGTTGAGTCTATTTCTCCCGTAGTAGCCGGCATCCTGGCAATGGCCGCCCAGATGCAATGCGCCTCAGGCAAGGAACTGGAAGTGGAGACGGCCCTCCGCGAGGCACTCGCAAACGCCATCACCCACGGCTGCAACTGCGATCCCAATCAAGTCATCCATTGTTCAGTTGCATGCGATGAGCAGCACGGCATTCTGATTATCGTTCGTGACCCCGGCAACGGGTACGATCCGCTTGGGATTCCCAGTCCCTTAGTTGGCGAGAATATCTTCTCCAATCATGGACGTGGCATCTTCCTGATCAATCAGTTGATGGATGAGGTTCACATTCGTCGCAATGGCGCCGAAATCGTTATGCGCAAGCGCTAACTCTCCTACTTCTACTTACCAACCTGATAATCTACGCATAGCGCCGAGCTATGCGGATCCTGACTCGTTACATCTTGCGCGAAGTGATTTCGCACGCCCTGATTGGAGCGGCGATCTTCACGTTCGTGATCTTTATGCGCGACCTGGCGCGGATCCTCGAACTCATCGTTCGCAATAGCGCTCCCCTGCCAAGCGTAGCCGAACTCTTCTTCTTCACCATGCCGACGGCGTTAACGGTCACCATGCCTATGGCTGTACTGGTCGGCATTCTCATTGGACTGAGCCGTCTTGCCGCCGACAGCGAAGTCACCGCAATGCGTGCCATGGGTTTGGGCTCAGCCACTTTTATGAAGATCATCTTGATCTTCGCGATTGGCGCATGGGCGTTAGCGCTGGTGAACAATTTGTATGTTGCACCGAAGTCGGCAGCCGCGCTCTCTGAGCTCCAGAATCATCTGAAGTCGTCTCAGGTTTCTTTCGAAGTGCAGCCCCGGGTCTTCTACGAAGATTTCAAAGACTACGTCCTTTATGTGGAAGATGCGACGAGCGGAGAAGGTGCCGCGATCTGGAAAGGTGTTTTCTTAGCTGACCTCAGCAATCCCGCCGCCCCGAAGATGACTCTAGCGCGTGTCGGAATGGTAACGGCGGACTCTCCGGATAAACTCCGACTTCATCTGCAGGACGGGAACTCGCACGAAACCGTGCCAAAAGATCCCGAGCAGTATTCCATTTCGACGTTTGCCGAATCGGACATTCCCATCCAACTGCCAGCAACGAATACACCCAAGAACGAGGTTACGCCAGCGTCAGAGATCCCAACGTTCCAGTTGTTGAGCGCGGCTCGATCTGTCGATCGTCAGCGCGCCCGAATGTACGAAATCGAGTTTCATCGCCGCTTCGCACTCCCCACGGCATGTCTGGTCCTTGCCCTGGTCGGAATTCCGCTTGGACTTTCGGCAAAGAAGGGCGGCAAAAGCACGGGATTCGTGCTCACGATCGGCCTGGTGTTCCTCTATTACCTGATCTCGCTGGCGGGCATGTCGATGGCGCGCACCGGCAAGCTTCCGGTGGGTCCCGCTGTGTGGATGGGCAACATCCTGTTTTTTATCGCTGGAATTGTGCTTCTCTGGCGGACGGACCGCATGCCGATCGAGATCGGCACATTACGTGGCGCCTGGACAAATCTCCGCGCTCGTCTGGAGCGCCGGCCCATTGCCATCGGAGAGCAAGGCGAATCTGGAGCTTTCGAACGAGCCGTGACTCGCAAGCGAGTGTTCAGTACTCGATTCCCGCTGCTGATCGACGACTACATCCTGCGCGACTTCTTTGTCTATCTCGGCATTGTGGTGGGTACTTTCCTGACGCTCATCCTGGTCTTCACGTTCTTCGAACTGCTCAAGGACATCAATCGCGTTCCGCTCATCGTGGTCGGACAATATCTGCTGACGGTAACACCATATTTTCTCTACAACACAACGCCGCTCAGCATGCTGCTTACGGTGCTGATCACATTCGGACTGTTCGAAAAGGCAAACGAAATAACTGCGTTGAAAGCCACGGGAATCAGCGTGTACCGGGTTGTGTTGCCGGTGCTGCTGGTTGCAGCCGTTGTCGCAGTAGGACTCTTCTTCTTCGATCAGCTTTATCTGCCTCAATTGAACAAGAAACAGGATGCGCTCAGGAATCAAATCAAAGGCAAACCGGCCCAGACTTATCTGCGTCCTGATCGCAAGTGGATCTTTGGCCAGCATCACAGCATTTATTATTACGAATTCTTCGATCCGGACCAGAACCGCTTCGGCAACATATCCGTCTTCGAGTTCAATCCCAAGACCTTTGAACTCACGCGTCGCGTCTATGCTGAGCGCGCTCACTGGTCCGACACTCTGCAACGCTGGATCTTCGAGAACGGCTGGGTACGCGACTTTAACGGTACCGCGATCCAGACTTTCAAGCCGTATGAGGTATCCACGTTTTCAGAACTCGGCGAGAATCCGAACTACTTCAAAAAGGAAGTGAAGCAGTCGTCGGAGATGAATTACGAAGAGTTGCGGCGCTACATAGGGGATCTCTCACAGAGCGGCTTCGACGTGGTTCGACTGCGGGTACAGTTGCACAAGAAGTTCGCCTTCCCGCTGATGACGTTCGTGATGGCCGTCCTGGCAGTCCCGTTTGCCTTGCGAGGTGGCCGTCGCGGGGCGCTCACTGGTGTCGCCATGGCCGTCGGGATTGCCGTGGTCTTTTGGGTCGGCATGGGATTCTTCGAAGCGCTTGGAAACGCCAACCAACTCCCTGCCGCGCTCGCCGCCTGGTCACCTGACCTACTATTCGGATTAGCCGGTGGATATCTGCTGCTCAAAGTCCCGACCTAACCGCAACATTCCTGAAGCGTGTGCCGATTGGCTAGAATCTAAACTGATTTACACATGATGAAATCGCTGCGACCTCTTTTTCCCTATCTCGCGAAATACCGCACAGGACTCCTGTTTGGCACGGTTTGCGTCTTCGCGAATAACGGAATCTGGGTACTGTTTCCGCAGGTACTGCGCCGAGCCGTCGACGGTCTGGAACACGGCATCGGCCATCAGAAGCTTCTCGTCTACGCGTTGCTGTTGATTGCCATCGCCGGAGGAAAGGGCATCTTTCAATTTCTGACGCGCTGGATCCTTATCGGCGTCTCGCGCGACATCGAATTCGATCTCCGCAACGACCTCTTCCGTCATCTCGAGACCCTGCCTTACTCCTACTATCAGAAGAACCGCACCGGCGACATCATGGCCCGAGCCACGAACGACTTGAACGCCGTCCGCATGCTGCTCGGCCCGGCGATCATGTATTCGGCGAATACGATTGTGTTCACCGCCGGTGCGTTGATGTTCATGTGGCACATCTCGCACAAGCTCACCATGTGGGCTTTCCTGCCGTTGCCGGTCGTCAGCATCATCATTCAGTACTTTGGCCGCCGCATTCACGAGCGCTTTGAAAGAATTCAAGCGATGTTCTCTGACATATCCGCACGCGCCCAGGAGAATTTCTCTGGCGCCCGGATCGTTCGCGCCTTCTCGCAGGAAGAAGCGGAGATTCAGCAGTTTGAAGGAGCGAATCAGGAGTACATCCGCCGCAGCCTGAAACTCGTACGCTTGATGGGCATGCTGTGGCCGACGCTCGAGACAATGCTTGGACTTGCCGTTGTTCTCGTGCTCTGGCTGGGCGGACGCGAAGTGATTCGCGGCCGCATGACGGTCGGCGATTTCGTCGCCTTCAACACCTACATGGTGCAACTGACGTGGCCGATCATCGCGTTGGGCTGGGTGATCAACATCTTCCAACGCGGCACGGCCTCAATGGGGCGCATTAACGAAATCCTGGTCGCGCAGTCCGACATCACCGACTCTCCTGAGTCGAAGTCCCATGCCAACGCTGAGATTAAAGGCGAGTTGGAGTTTCGCCACCTCTCGTTCTCGCATGGCGATGCACCCATTCTCCGTGACATCAATCTCAAAATTCCTGCGGGCACAAGTTTGGCCATCGTTGGCCCCACAGGCTCCGGTAAATCAACTCTCGTCAACCTGATTCCCCGCATCTACGACGCGCCGCGTGGCACCGTTTTGCTCGATGGCCGCCCGATTCAGGACTTCCCGCTCGAACTCGTACGTCGAAACATCGGTTTCGTGCCGCAGGAGACATTTCTCTTCAGCGACAGCATCCGCGAAAACATCGCGTTCGGCGTTGAGAATGCAACCGACGAGCAGATTCACGACGCAGCGGAAGGCGCCAGCATCGCCAAGGACATCGAGAGCTTCCCCGAGGGCTACAAGACTGTAGTTGGCGAGCGTGGTATTACGCTCTCCGGTGGACAAAAGCAACGCACAGCGATCGCACGAGCACTGATTCGCAGCCCACGCATTCTCGTGCTCGACGATGCTCTCGCCAGCGTTGATACCTACACGGAAGAAAAGATCCTGCAGCACCTGGTTGAAGTCATGAAGGGCCGCACTACTATCTTCATCTCGCACCGCGTTTCTACCGTACGCAATGCCGACCAGATTGCCGTTCTCCATGATGGCAAGATCGTGGAACTCGGGCATCACGACGACCTTCTGGAGAAGAACGGCTACTACGCCGACCTCTATAACAAGCAGTTGTTGGAAGAAGAACTCGCGACTGTTTAAGGAAGCACATGCGACGCATCGTTCGTCCGGAACTGCTCGATTCGCAACAAGGCACGCCGGAGGAAATCAAGCGCTCGCTCGAGGATCTGCGCTTCATTAACCGGTGGTTCGGTGGACTCAGCACATCGAAATGGCTCATCCGGCGAGTCTTATCCGAAACCAGGCTTCCGTCTCTAAGTATCCTTGATGTCGGCGCCGCCAGCGGTGACGGTATCGAAGCGATCCAGAAAACATTGGCTCAAACCGCCATTCGCGGCACATTGCTAGACCGCAATCCTGCGAACTTCAACGGCACGCGCGCTGCGAAGGTCGCTGGCGACGCCGTTTCACTTCCTTTTCGCGACCAAGCCTTCGACGTCGTGATCTGTTCTCTTTTCGCTCACCACCTGGAACCCGAGCAGATAGTGATGTTTGTGGACGACGCTTTACGCATT
>DASTGW010000353.1:0-4520 GCA_035718705.1 Terriglobales bacterium
AGTTGAAAACAAGCTTCTGTGGAAGAGCTGCGAGATCGGCTGCGGAGTGAAACTCGCGTACTTCGATGGTGCCCCCGGCGAGGTGGAAATCCTGCATCAGCGCCGCAAGATAGATCGGCGGCTCGATGAGCATGGCATCGAACTGGCGAACATATTGATAGCCGGGAAAAGGGTTCTCGCCTTCGGCCAGATCGCGGAACTCGGGCATCATCGGCCGCAAAACGCTCTGCTTGCCGTAGTAGCCGGTCTCGGTGAAACCAGCATTGTTCACCATGTAGCTGCGCGACCAGCGCACGCCGTAACGCCAACCCATCATGATCTGGTAACGCTCGAAGGCGAACTTCGCCGCCTTGAGCAGCTGATCTTCGAACGCTGGTGTGCGGAATTGCGGTTCCGAAAGCGAGACCGGAAACCACCATCCGCCGGCGACGTTGGAGGTCGTATTCGGCGGAAGATCCTTGGCGTAAATCTTAACCGCGAAGCCGCTGTCCTGAAGCAGGCGAGCTGTAGAAAGGCCAACTACGCCGCAGCCGACGACTGCCACCGGCCCGACGTGGCCCGGCGCACCAAGATCGACCGCCAGTTCCGCCGTTCCCCATGAGAGCGTGATGCCGGCTCCACCGTGTCCGTAGTTGTGGACGACCAGCGTGTCATTCAACTTTTCAGCACGAACCACGAACCCCGACGGCCGGTAAGGGCGCAGGCCACAGATGCTGCGTGTAATGCGATCGGTCGAGACCTGCACGCGCGGCAGACAGGTCACCCCCGGAATGTTTGCCCTGATTCTCTTCGGAGCACAGGAACTCAGCGCAACCGATGCTCCGACGGCCGACAGGCCTTTGAGTAGTTCGCGACGATACATGAGGCGTTTGCGGATTCGACCAGAAGGGTGAGCAGAGTACCACGAAAACCCGCTCAGAGTCAGGCAAAACACAACGGACTTCGAGCCGCCATTAACAAAAAAACAAAGGGCACGGAATCGCTCCGTGCCCTCCGTGTCCTTTGTGGTTAATGGCTACCGGTTGCCGCGATCTCCGCCGCCACCGCCGCGAGGTCCACGTCCACGTCCCCCACCGCCACCGCCGCGTCCGCCACGCCCACCGCCGTGACCACCACCACCGCCATGGTGACGACGTCCACCACGATCTCCGCCTCGGTCGCCTCCGCGATCGTGACGTTCCGGTCGGCCACCGCCTTCCGTCGCTCCGATTCCGACTGCCAACTGGCCGTCGTCCTCTTCCGCGCCTTCGTGGCCGCCTTCGAATGTCGTCGGCTGCGCCGGCGCTTCCGCACCGCCCTCGCCGCCTTCCATCTTGGCGCGCTGCTCTTTCAGGATCGCTTTACGCGACAATCGGATGCGATTGCCTTCGATCGACAGAACCTTCACCAGGATCTGGTCGCCTTCCTTCAACTCGTCGCGAACGTCCTTAATCCGATGCTCGGCCACTTCGCTGATGTGCAGCAGGCCATCGGTACCAGGCAGTACTTCGACGAATGCTCCGAAGTCCGCGAGGCGAACCACGGTTCCCAGGTAGGTCTTTCCTACTTCGGCCGTGGCCGTGATCTCGCCGATCATCTGCAAAGCTTTCTTCGCGCCATCCTGGTCGGCCGACGCGATGTTCACCTTGCCGGAATCCTCGACGTCGATCTTCACGCCCGTCGCTTCGATGATGCCACGAATGACCTTGCCCCCGGGTCCGATCAAGTCTTTGATCTTGTCGGTGGGAATGTTCAACGTGTAGAACCGCGGCGCGAACTCGGAGAGTTCGTCACGCTTCTGCGAGATGACTTCGTTCATCTTTTCCAGGATGAACAACCGTCCCGCTTTCGCCTGTGCCATCGCTTCGCGCATGATCTGCGAAGTGATGCCGGTGACCTTGATGTCCATCTGAAGGGCAGTGATGCCGTCCTTCGTGCCGGCGACCTTGAAATCCATGTCGCCATAGTGATCTTCCGCCCCCGCGATGTCGGTCAGGATGGCATACTTGTCGCCTTCCTTCACCAGGCCCATCGCAACACCGGCAACTGGAGCCTTCAACGGAACGCCCGCGTCAAACAAGCTCAATGACGCACCGCAAACACTCGCCATCGAGGATGATCCGTTCGATTCGAGAATGTCGCTGACGACGCGCATCGCATACGGCCAATCGGACTCATTCGGAAGCACGGCCATGATCGAGCGCTCGGCCAGCATGCCGTGACCGATCTCGCGACGACCGGGTCCGCGCAGGAACGCCACTTCGCCCACCGAGAACGGCGGGAAATTGTAGTGCAGCATGAAGCGCTTTTTCTGCTCGCCTTCAAACTGCTCTACGCGCTGCATGTCTTCCCCAGTGCCTAGCGTGGTAGAAACCAGTGCCTGGGTTTCACCGCGGGTGAACACGGCTGATCCGTGTGCACGAGGCAGCACACCCACTTCAATCGAGATAGGACGAATCTGGTCAAACGCGCGTCCATCCGGACGCCGCCGCTGCTCCGTGACCTGCTCGCGGAAGATGCGCTCGCGTAACGTTTCATAGTAGGTCGAAAGCTTCTGGAGCGCCGCGGTGTCTTCCGCCGGAATCTCCGCCTTCAACTCGGTCTTGATTTCCTTAACTTTCGCGTAGCTCTCCGCCTTCGGATACTTCCCCGTGTCGAGGGCATCGGTCAATCGCGCACCAATCTTCTTCTTGAGTTGATCGTAATAAGCCTGATCGAACTCCGGAGGAACCACCGCACGCTTGGGCTTCCCGGCCTTCTCGCGCAGTTCTTCGATCGCGGCACAGATCTTCTTGATCTCCTGGTGAGCAAACTCGATGGCATCAACAATGGTGTCTTCGCCGATCTCGGTCGCGCCAGCTTCAATCATCACGATGCCGTCTTTCGTGCCCGCCACCACCAGGCGCAACTGGCCTTCGCGACTCTCGTCGTAGGTGGGATTCACGATGAATTGGCCGTCCTTGTAGCCGACGCGCACCGCGCCGATCGGACCAAGGAACGGAATGTCCGAAATGTGCAGCGCCGCCGAGGCGGCGTTGATGCCGATCACGTCGGGATCATTCTGGCTGTCGGCCGACTGCACCATCGCAATCACCTGGGTCTCGCTCTTGAATCCATCCGCGAACAAAGGACGGATGGGGCGATCGATCAACCGGCTGGTCAGAACTTCGCGCTCGGAGGGTCGCCCTTCGCGCTTAATGAATCCGCCGGGAATGCGTCCGCCGGCGTAGGTGTATTCGCGATAATCAACGGTGAGGGGGAAAAAATCGATGCCTTCGCGAGCTTCCTGGTTCGCGACCGCGGTGGCGAGCACGTAATTGTCGCCTGCCTTGGCCAACACAGAACCGTGTGCCTGTTTGGCCAATCTTCCTGTTTCAAATGTGATGGATCGACCGCCGGAGAGTTCTACTGTTACTTCTTGCTTCATTTATTTCCTTCCGCTCGGGTGCATGCGGCGCGCCCACATCGAGCGCGGTTCATGGCAGTAGCTAACTAGAGAGTCGTTTGGATGTACGAATCCCACGGCGTGTACAAAGACCACCGTGGGGGACGAATCCGTAGGTGCCCCGCCCGCTTCGCGTTGCGAAGCGGTGGGAATCAACCGACAGTGCGGTCAACGCACTTCTCCGAATCTGAACGTTCTGGAGCAGACAGCCGATTTACTTGCGGATGCCCAGCTTCGAGATAACCGTCTTATAACGCTCGGAATCGTACTTCTTCAGGTAATCCAGCAGGCGACGCCGTCTGCTTACCATCATCAGCAGGCCGCGCCGGGAGGCGTGGTCCTTCTTATGCGCTTTGAAGTGGTCGGTCAACTGGCCTATACGCTCGCTCAAGATCGCGATCTGCACTTCCGGGCTCCCGGTATCAGTCGCGTGCGTGCGATAGCTGTCGATAATCGTTTTCTTATGCTCTCGGGCTAACACTGAACTAGATGCACTCCTGCTTATTTTCAATCGTCTGGTACGTTCTTGAGGATACCATCTTGGCCAAGTTTTCGTAAAGCTCTGTATCCTCAAGGCTTAGGCCCGAAGGCCCAGTTTCCGCACGACAACTTGCTGTCCCAAGTGTTCTAAACTACCAAGTCGGCTGACGCCAATTGCGGGTTTCTCGTCAGCAGTTCTGCGCATCGTAAATATGAGCAGCATCATGGTTTGCAAACTTTGCGGTACTGACAATCCAGTTACAAACAAGTTTTGCGGCGAATGCGGAGTCCTGCTCGTTCCTAAGCCCGCTGCCGAAGCCGTACCTGTCCCTCCGCGCCCTGACTATGAACCGAAAGCGGAGCACTTTGCCTCCATCCTGGAGCCTGAGGAAACACCTGTCGTAACGGAGCCCGTCAGGCCGACAGTCCCGTATCGGACCGCGCCGGAGAGCCGAGACTCGTTGCTCCGGGAGTCAGCGATCGAGCGCGAGCCTGTGCTCGTCGAAACACGGACTCAAAGAGCTCAGGACCATACACCTCTTGGATTTGAGCCCGAGGGCAAGCACTACACCACGATCTCCGGACCATCATTTCTCGGCTTGACCGATGACTCTCC
>DASTGW010000354.1:0-11432 GCA_035718705.1 Terriglobales bacterium
GCGGCATCCGCACCAAAAATGCGGGTTTCCTGCGACGCTCGCAAACCTGCTACCGCAAACGCCATGGCAATTCGGTGATCGCCATGAGACTGAATCTCCCCTCCATGTAATTGTTGCCCACCCGGAATCGTGAGTCCGTCGGGGTGTTCTTCTACTCTCGCGCCCATAATACGCAAGTTTTCCGCTACCACGGCTAACCGGTCAGATTCCTTGACTCTTAACTCCTGAGCATCGCGGATGGTGACCCCATCTCTCGTGAAGGGGGCAATCGCTGCCAGCACGGGCACTTCATCCACCACTGCCGCAGTCACCGGACCCGAAATGCTTGTTCCCTTTAACTCGCCGGGCTCCACGGTAATCATCCCTACGAGTTCCCCTTGTTGTTCCTCAATCTTAATGACACGGGGACGCGCACCCATGGAGGTAAGCACGTCCAGCAGCACTGCTCGCGTGGGGTTCATCCCTACTCCGTCAAGGACGAGATTCGAATGGGGAAAGATCGCTGCTGCGCAAAGAAAAAAAGCTGCCGATGAAAGGTCTCCGGGAACGATTGCGTCAACGGCATTCAATTGCTGTCCGCCACGGAGGCGGATGCGGTTCTGCACTCGCGTGACGTCTACACCAAAAGCACGCAGACCGATCTCGGTGTGGTCGCGCGTGCGTACCGGTTCCTCCACCACCGTCTCCCCGTCCGCGTAGAGTCCGGCGAGCAACACAGCCGACTTCACTTGCGCACTCGGAACCGGGAGTTTGTATTCGATCGCCTTAAGTTTTCCACCTGTGACGCGCAGCGGTGGAAGGCCGTCTTGCGATTCGATCTTCGCGCCCATGGCGGAAAGCGGATCGATGATGCGCCGCATCGGACGCTTCGAAAGAGATTCGTCACCAAACATTTCCGATGAGAAATTTTGTCCGGCCAGAATCCCCGCGAGCATTCGCATGGTGGACCCGGAGTTTCCGCAATCGAGCGGCGCATTCGGAGCCTGCAATTGCATGCCGTGACCGTCGATCTCGACGTTTCCACCGAAGTGCGACACCTTGCATCCCAGCCCGCGAATGCAGGTGAGCGTGCTGGCGCAGTCTGCTCCGGTTGAGAAATTAGCGATACGTGTGCGCCCGTTCGCAATCGCACCAAGCAATGCGTAGCGGTGCGAAATCGATTTGTCTCCCGGAACCCTCAGACTCCCTGCGATGTTTTTTGCCGGATGAATCACCGCCACGTCGCTGCCAAACGTCTTCAATCTCTTTCGCTCCTCAAACGAGTACTTTCCGGAGTTGCCTCAGCCCCACTACTTCAGCATTTTTATATTGTCAAGGGCAAAGACAACTTTTTTTACTTAATTCCTGTCTCACGTTCAGCGCTGCAACTAGCGCCGAGTAGGACCAGGACAGGAAGCTGAAACTGGCGCCATCTCGTGCACCGTCGGGACGAACTAAGATGCTCTACCGGTTTTCGCTCCTGCTCCTCATTGTAGTCGTTGCCACCCTGACCTTCGCTCAGAACTCACCGTTCGCCGCTTCTCTGGACTACGGGTATCACGCCGGCCTTTCCGGCACGGTTCGTGATAACGCCGGAAATGCGGTATCCAACGCGCACATTGAGATCCGAGACGTCCAAAGCGGCCGCATCGTTGGCTCCACTTACACGTCCCCGAACGGCCGCTACGAAGCGTTTAACCTGCCCCGTGGCGATTATGAAATCACAGCGAGCGTTGGCATTATCGAGTCCCGCGCTCGCCTTGAACTCGATATGCCGCGCGAACTGGATTTCCACCTCATTACTAATGCGGAAGCGGCCGGCGCTCCGCAGACGTCCAGTGTCGCGCTGTCGCAAATGAAGGTTCCGGGAAAGGCCCGAAAGTTATTCGACAAAGCCATGGCCGCTTTTCGCGCGGCACATATTGATGACGCATTCAACCTCGTGCAGAAGGCCATCACTTCCTGTCCCGAGTACGCGCAGGCCCTGACTCTTCGCGGCCTATTGAACATGGAGCGCGGCGACAACAAAAGCGCCCAGCCCGACCTTGAGAAGGCCGTGGAACTCGACTATGCCGACGACATGAACTTCGTCGCGCTGGCCACGCTCTACAACACTGAAGGTAAATACGACGAAGCGCTTCGGGTATTGGACCGCGGAATGACCGTGCACCCGAACTCATGGCAGGCACTGATGGAAACCGCTCGCGCGCAGAATGGACGCAAGCATTATGAAGAAGCTCTGAAGGCACTCGCGAAAGCCGATAGCTACCTTCCGGCTGGTAATACCTATAAGTATCTTTACAGCGCGCAAGCCTTCGTCGGACTGCACAACTACCCAGCCGCCATTACTCAGCTGCAATCGTTCTTGGCAAAAGAATCGACCGGGCCAAACGTTCAAACCGCGAGGAAGACACTCGATCAGCTGCAGAATGCCGTGATCCAGGAAGCAAAAAAATAGATCCTTCTAGAAAGCAAATGGCGGGCCTTGAGGTCCGCCTTTTCTATTTCGCTTCGGCCAGCATCGCCGCCGGAACTTCTTGTATGCGAACGGAAACTTCGAAGCGTGGCTGTTCCGGGCCTCTTCCCCATCGGTTCACGTCCCAATGGGCCCGGATGAACTTCACGTCTGCCTGGGTTTTCAAGTCGAGCAACATCGGCGTTTCACCGCGATAAAACTTCTGCGGAAATCGGAGGATGGGCTTCGCTCCCCAAGTCGTGCCGTCGGCGCTTCCGAAAATCGTGAGCTCAAACGATTCTTGTTCCACGATCTGCTTAATCTGCAGAACGACAAGAAATACACGGTTTGAAGCGGAAGAAATATCTACCGCAGCCCCGTCACCCTTTTCCGTGATCTCTGAAGTTTGCGCCAACAACTCGGCTTCGAGCATGGCTGATTTTATATCCGACATTCTGATTTATCGCCGCAGAAAGTCACGCATCGCCCGGTGCACATCATCCGGACGTTCGAAGGGGGAGTAGTGGCCTGCTTGCGGAATACGCTTCAACTGGCTGCCGCGAATATTGCGCTGAATCTGGTCCATCTCCGCCAGCGGCGTCACTAGGTCTTCTTCGCCGACCAGCACCAGCGTTGGAACATTGATCGTCTGCAGCGTGGGTATCGAATCCGGACGCTCTGCCATGCCACGTTGCACCGCCGCGATCCCTGCTGCCGACGCCTGCATCATCATCTTTTTCGCCTTTTCCACCTGGTCCGGCCGGTTCCGCCGAGTGGTCTCGCCGAGTAACTTCGGCAACTGAGCGTCGATAAACGGCTCTGTTCCGCGCTTGAGCACATCTTCCGCGGCCGCAAGTCGCGTCTTGCTTGCATCTTCGGTATCGGGACTTGCCTTCGTGTCCACCAGGATGAGCGAACTCACGCGCTCACGAAATCTTCTCCAGAACTCGAACAGAATGTATCCGCCAATCGAGTTTCCTGCGAAGATTGCCCGTTCGACCTCTGCGTCTTTGCAAACCCGCAGCAGATCGTTGGCATGTTTTTCCATGGTCGCAATGCCATCTCCTGGCGCAGACGCGCCCAGCCCGCGCAGGTCCGGAAGAATCACGCGGAACACCGACGACAGCGGCTCGGCTACCGCCGACCATACTTCATGATTTGCGGGAAAGGGATGAAGCAGAACGAGGTCAGGACCCTTCCCTCTGACCTCGTAGAAGATCTCTGTGTCGCCGCTGCGCACTTGCATGCGCGCCAGTTTAGCAAGATCGCTATTGAGGATTGTGCACTACGGCCGGCGTCGCCGGGTAAACGTACTCGGGCTCCTCTGGAATCACGATCCACGTGATCAGGTAAGCGATGATGGCCAGCGGAAACGTCAGCAACAGCGCAAACACCCAGAGCAGCCGAACCAGCGTCGGATCGCTTGCCCAGTATCTCGCCATACCTCCAGCTACGCCCGCGATTTTGCGATCGAAGCGGCTGCGTTCCAGTCTGCGCGGTGTGCAGAACCCCAGTACCAGCCGCCCGCAATACGCGCAAAGTCTTGCGTCGTCTTGAATGTTCTTTCCACAGTAGTTGCAGAACATGGGTCGACTCCCTCCAACAATTGATACGTCAGCAGGGCCTGTGAAGTTCCCCTCGTTTCTCCTACATCATCCGGTACGGCTGCTTCAGGTACTTCCTCGCCAGCTCCGCCCGTGGAGAATCTTTATCTTCCGCCAGGATCGACTGATATCGCTTCACGGCTTCCTCGCGCCGCTCCAGGCAGTCGTACATCTCACCTGACCCGAGGGTCGCCCTCAGGCGCAAATCCGGATCGGTCTTCTGGAACTCCAGGACTTTTTCATAGGCGGCAGCCGCGCCCTTCACATCCTTCTGTCCTTTAAGCGCCTCGCCGAGGCCGTACCAGGCCATCTCGATGTGACCTTCCGGATATGCTCCCTCTTCGGCGGCCTTCAACAGCTTGTGATAACTGGCAATCGCCTGCTGTCCATCTCCTGCGGCGTTGTACAAGTTCGCCAGCTCCAGCGCCAAAAGGAAGTTGTGCGGATAGCTCTTATTCAGCCCGTCCACCAACTCAATGGCATCCTTGTATCGCTGCTCGCGACGAAGGAATAGCGCCAGGCCGATCTTGGCATCCACCGCGGCCTCACCGCCGCCGTTCGCTGCCTCATACAGATACTGGATTCCCTTCTCGCGACTGCCGCTCAGACCCACGATCGACGCCGCCACCTTCACCGCCCAACTCACGCTGCCGATGACATAGTTGTGCATTCCCACCATCATCTTCGCGTCGGAATAATTCGGGTCCAGTTGCAGCACCTTCTCATGATCATGACGTGCGCCCACGGCACTTCTTAACGCGGAAAACCACGCCTTCTCGATTAGAGCGGTGTAGGTCGACCTCAATCCTCTGGTCACGCCGCGAGCGTAGAGTGCGTCAACGTCGTTCGGATTCTGCTTCAGCCTAGCTTCGGAAAGCTCCAGAGCCAGATCCGTCAGAGTCTTGATCCGTTCCTTGGTCTTCGCATCGATCGGATACTGCTTCGAGTGCAGGAAACCTTCCTTGGCGTAGAGTTCGCTGTCCAGCGCTCCCACCCGGTACATCTCTTTGAACATGACTCCGGACAACAGGTGATTCACTGCGAAAGGGTCTTCCGGATGGGCTTGCAATGCGATCTCAAATTCGTGGATCGCTTTGTCGTATTCGAGGTTGTAGAAGTGCTCAAACCCCGCTTTTGTGTGGGGGTCATCAAGATGGTAATGAGTGATCTGCTGCGCGGCGAGAGGCTTCGACGTGTACTTCGTCTTTTGTCGTTCGGCAGATAATTGCGGGCAAATCGCAAGGATAGCGAAGCACAAAATGAGACAGACGCCCCATCGACGACTTCCCGCACCGCCATAGGTATTCATAGAGGTGAGTACCTGAGTAGTTTAGCCGATATTCCACCCACCCTGAAACAGGTACAAACCTATCAGTCCGCAGGGGGCGGATTGAATGGTCAAGAACGAACCTCAACTTGATTGCTTCAGCGAAACTGAAGCAGCATCCATGCTGGGCATATCTGTAGAGCGCCTTCACCGATTACTGGATGAGCACATTTTCAACGACGGTAGCATCCGTCCGCCGGACCTTACCCTGCGCTCTGCCGATCTCGTGCTCCTCAAGTTCTGGGACCGCGGCCCCGACGATATGAAAGTTATTCGCATGCCCAAGCGAGGCTAAACAGCCTCGCTGCAGCCCAACTTTCGCCCCACGACTCGTCCGTTTGTAAGGTATCGTTCCCCGGCAGAAACTCCGCTCCATCCTCCCTTTTCTTCAATCGCGGGTAAAACTTTCCCGCTCTGCTGTTCGTCCCGAGAGGCCGCCTAACCCTTAACCATTGAGTAATCAAGCACTTATTACAACTTCCTGTTTGGTGCTCCAGTTGCGCTATCAGTAAACACAAGGAGCAGGATGGTTATGGAACAGGTAGCTGACAAGATTCAGCAGGAATACTGGCGTCCCGCGGTGATCAACCGGGCGACCCGGGAAGCCTCGCCCGAAATCGCTTCGCGTATTGAAGTCTGTGAGAACTGCGGCACCGAGTTCGTACTGGGATCCCGCTTCTGTCACGTTTGCGGCGGAGAGCGCCAGGCGGAGGCCACGTCGAGTCATCGCTGGGCCGAAATTCTCGACTTCGAAAACATCCGTCACGCGCTCGGATTTTCCACCGGTTCCCTGATCGCTTTCGTTGTTGGCGTGGTATGCGCCCTGGCGGCGATCGCTACCGGCTTCATTTACAGCGCGAACACGCTAGTGGATTGGCAGGCTGTGCAGACTTGGCGAGTGGAGTGGTTGTTGGCCGCGGCCGTCGCGTTCATTGCCGGCATTCTCCTGAAAAAGTCCGACGCATAGGTTTCAACGCGGCGTTCCCTTCCTCCCCCACCATGGGGTTCGCCGCTTTTTTATCCCCCGAACGCAAAAGAAAACGCCCTCGTGAAAACGAGGGCGTTTGTTCTTGCAGCGCCATTCATTGCGCTGCGTGGTCAACGTCGATGCGGTTCGCCTTGTATCCCCGTCCATCGAATTGCGCGGCCACGGTCACCTCCGACCCGACCATCAAATCCGACGGCAGATTTCTCTCACGATCGAACGCAATATCGTAAGTCCGATTGTCTGTTTTGTTCGCAACGGCAAACTGTCCTGACCGCAGATCCAGGTGCGTAACCTTTCCCGCGAAAGTTACGCTTTGCCCCGGCGCCGCAAGCACGGTGATTTCCCGCGCCACACCTCGATTCGCCTTCTCCGGCGAAAACTTCACTGCAATCAGCGCTCCCGGCTGAACCTCGCTCATGGAGGCCGAACGACCGTTCCCCTTGACCTGAGTGTCCGACGCTAGCGTGAACTGCACCGGGCGCGCCGACAAATCATCACGCAGCCGGATCACGCCGTTGTTCACACTCTCCACCTGACCGCGGGCATCGGCCGGGGTCGAGTTGTTCACCACGCGCACATTCCGGGCGAAGATGCCGCGCTTGTCCGACATGGTGTCCACATACACGCGATCCCCCTTCTTGATGTGCACGAAGGTGGTCTCTTTACCGTCGCGATAAAAATGGGTGCGTTCATCGAACGCCACATCCCACTTGCCGCCATCGCCGAAAATCTTCACCTTCATCTTGTTGTGAACGGCGTCGATGCTCGCGACGTTGCCGCCGATCATACTGGTCTTGCCCTCTGGCAAGGGCGGGACGCCCATCACCGGATCGGTGTCCACGGGCTTGTTGGCCGCCTTCTCGTTCGTCTTCACCGTCACCGGCATCTCTTCGACCCGAGTGTCGGGAGCGATATCACCGCGCTCTGGCTTTTGCGCCGTCTGCTGGGTCGTCTGATCGTTTTTCGGCTTCGACGAATCTGGCTGCTGTGCCCTCAATCCCGCAGGCACACTCATCAGCGCGACCGCCAACAAGAATGGGTAAAAACGCTTCATATATCCTCGTGAGAAGCAGTTCTGCTGCTTACAGTTGTCCAGCGACCCTGAGCCTGTGCCAAGTACCCAGTTATGTGACACTTGCCGCACCCCAAGGCCGTTCCGCTCTAGGTACTGGCAGGCCCCTCAACTCCTATTTACTTTTTTCTCTAAGGCCGAGACAAACGTGTAACGGTTTCACCCATCCAAAAGCAGGTGAACGGCTGCTCAGTGAGAGTAGCTCTTCAGTTCGTCAAATATTGGAGGTCTTCGTCTGTACATGATCAGGCCCCGTACCCTGGCCGTGGCTCTGTTCGCCTTCTCATTAGGTGCAAGCACTCTCTATGCAGGCGATCTTCGCATTCCCTTGCCGAAGAAGAGCAAGTACACGCCTGTGCAAAAGCTCAATCGCGATGGCGTAGCTGCAGTCCAGAAACATGAATACGACAAAGCGAAGAAGCTTTTCTATAAGGCGTACCTCGTTGACCCCAATGATCCCTTCACGCTGAACAATCTTGGCTACCTGGCCGAATTGGAAGGCGATACCGATCGTGCCCAGCGCTTTTATCAATTGTCGTCCGAGCAAAACTCTGACGCCGTTGTCGATAAGGCCAGCAATGATCTCTATGAAGGCAAACCCGTTTCTGCCGTCGCCGGCAACGCCGAAGAAAAAGGAATCAAGGTAAATCGTCTCAACAGTGAGGCGATTGCATTACTGAACAAGGACCGTGCTCCCGAAGCCGACCTCGTTCTGCAGAAGGCGCTCACCGTCGATTCGCGGAATCCGTTCACCTTGAACAATCTCGGCTACGCGAAGGAGAAGGAAGGCGAACTCGAGTCGGCGTACCAGTTCTACAACGCCGCCGCCAGTACGCGCTCGCGCGAGCGCATCGAAATTTCGGCTGACAAAAATTGGCGCGGACGCGAGATTAGCTCCGTCGCCGCCGAAAACGCCAAGAAGCTTCGCAAGCGCATGCGCGAAGACAGCGTGGAATCGCGCGTCGCAATCCTGAATCTGCGCGGCGTCTCCGCCATGAACCGCAACGACCGGCGCGCTGCTCGAGACTTTATTCAACAGGCGTACAAACTCGCGCCCACCGACGCGTTCACGCTCAACAACATGGGCTACCTTGCCGAAATGGATGGCGATCGCGAAACCGCTGACTACTATTACGACCGCGCTCGCGATGCCAACCAGCGTGGGGCTCGCATTACTCTCGCAACACGCAAGGAACTCGAAGGCAAAAAGATCGGCGAAGTCGCCGAGCAGACCGACAACCTCGTCCTCACCAGGATCGATCAAGACCGCATTGCACGTCAGCAGCAGGGCGGACCGGTCATGCTCCACCGTCGCGATAACACCGCGGTCGTAGAGCCAGCACAGCCGGTGGCGCGCCCAACGCCGATGCGTGTCAGCGACGCGAATGGCAACCTGACTCTTCCTCCACTTCCGAAGATGTCGCGCACACCAACTACGGCCTCCAAGCCAATTACACCGCAAAACCCAAGCGAAGGCGGCGGTCTCATGATGCCGTTGCCGGAGGATCAACAGCCCACCACCGTGCATGAAGGCCAGCGCGATGGCGGGATGATCATGCCACTGCCGGATGATCAGCAGCCCGCAGCTCAACCGCAGAATGGCCCGGTGCAGCCGCCGCAGCAGCAGAACCAGAACATCAAGCAGGGGCCCGTCGATAACGGCGTAATGATGCCCTTGCCTGATGATCAACAGCCTGGTGCACAGCCGCAGAACACTCAGCCTCAGCAACAGCAGCAACCGCAAATCCAGCAGGGGCCAACCGATCACGGGATGATGATGCCCCTGCCTGATAACCAACAGCCGGGCACACAACAGACTCAGCCACAGTCGGCACCGGCTCCGTCGCAGCAGACGGCTCCGGTCCAACCGCCGGCGCAGCAGGCTCCGGCCCAACAGCAGAACGTTCCTGCCCAACAGCAGAACGCTCCTGCTCAGCAGAGCCCTGGTCTCCTGTTACCGCCTCCGGATAATCAGCAGCCTGGCACGGCGCAGCCGCAAACTACGCCGCAGAACAACACCGGTGTCTACACGCCGCCTGCCGCGAATAACAACACCTACAAGCCTGCTCCGCCCAAGAAGATCAACGACACCGACTCGAAGAAGCCGGCCGCCAAACCGGCAACTACCGACAACTCTGGTGTAAAGAAAATCTCCGATCAGTAGTTCCTAAGTGGCAAATCAATCAGCCCGGCTTCGGCCGGGCTTTTTTGTCGTCACAAGCATGGAACATGCTCATCACAGCGCGTTACCGATCGGGGGTGTTCCATTAAATCGAGAAAGGAATCTCCCGATGCTTCTCGAACTTCTCTCTTTCCTTATCCCCTCTGCCGTCGCAGTCAAGCACGCCTCTGACACGACTTCCACGCTCGACAATCTTCAGGATGCATTCCAGGGCGAGAGCAACGCCAGCCATCGTTACTCCGTGTTCGCCAAACAAGCTGACGCTGAAGGCTACGGCCAAGTCGCAAGTCTCTTCCGCGCGGCGTCCAAAGCCGAGGAGTTTCACGCTCGCAATCACGCAGACGTCATTACCAAACTCGGCGGGAAGGCTCACGCCAAGTTGGACACTCCCGTTGTGAAAACAACCCGCGAGAACCTGATGGCCGCCCGCGATGGCGAAGTCTACGAGCGCGACCAGATGTATCCACCGTTCATCGAGCAGGCCAAGAAAGAGCGCCAGCCCGAAGTGATCCGGACCTTCACCTATGCGCTGAAGACAGAAGCCGAGCACGCGCGCCTCTTCAGCGACGCTCTCGACAATCTTGAGCAGATGAGGACGAAGACGACCTACTACGTTTGCAACGTCTGCGGATACACCGTCCAGACCCTGAACTTCTTGAAGTGCCTGGTCTGCGGCCACTCCAAAGCCGACTACATTCCGGTGAATTGAGATTTCGAGAGAGGACAATTTTCTGGTGCCCCACATCTGCCATCTTCTGGCAGATGTGGGATTCCAGCGGTCATCTTTAAGCGGAAGAGTCTCAGAGTGCGGGCCGGCATCTCGCCTGTCCCCAACGATTCCGTTTGCACCCGAGTTCCAGTTGAGGGTAAATATTCGCACTTCAAGCGCGAGGTAATATGACCGAAGACTTGCTGAAAACGAACCGGGAACTCCAGGACACAGTAACCCGACTAGTGGAATCCCACTCTGCTGAGCGACGAGGTGAGGAGCGACGGCTTACGTCGGCACTATTCGAATGTCGCTGCGGAACGTTGGACGATGCGGCGCGAGTGGCCGAGCAAGAAATCTACTCGGTGGAAAATTGGTCCGGAGTTAGCAAAGCTGAAGTTGCCACGAGAGTCGCTGCGGCGATTCGCAGGCTAAAGTAAAACTTTTCGGGCGATTTGCGAGGGACCCTATCCCAATTTCATCGGCCCGATCCCTCGCCCCAGCCCTGGCGCATTCTCAATTGCCTGGCGTACGTAAACCTTTGCTTCGATCAGCGCTTCCCGCACCGACTTCCCTTTCGCCAGCAAGCACGCCATCGATGTCGCAAATGCGCACCCGGTTCCATGCGTCGCCCTCGACTCAATCTTCGGTGCGCGAAACTCTTCGAACTCCTTGCGCTCGTACAGTAGATCCACAGAATCTGTGGTATCGCCACCGGTGATGATCACCGCTTTCGCGCCCATCTCGACCAGTTTGGTCGCCGCAGATTTTGGGTCCACGAAGTCTGTCAGCGCAATCGCCTCGGCGATGTTCGGCGTCATTACATCACTCAACGCGACCAATCTCTCGCGCAATATCTTTAGCCCTGGCGCATCGATGAGATCTGCTCCCGAACTCGACTTCAGCACCGGATCGAGCACCACATGCTTTAGCTTTGCCGACTTCAGGAAATCCGCCACCACTCCCGTCACGTCCCCGGAACCCAGCATTCCGATCCGCACCGCCGCAAGGTGGAAGTCCGCGTGAAGCCCTTTCAGCGTTTGCCGCACCAGGTCAGCGCTTACCGGTTCCACACCTTGCACTCCGACAGTGTTCTGCACCGTCAGGGCCGTGATG
>DASTGW010000355.1:0-11539 GCA_035718705.1 Terriglobales bacterium
GGCCACGGCTCGAGCAACTTCACCGATAGCGCGCACCTGAGTGGTGAGGTTGGCGGCCAACTGGTTCACGTTGTTGGTGAGGTCGCTCCAGATACCGGCCGCACCAGGCACACGCGCCTGGCCGCCCAGTTTTCCTTCGACTCCTACTTCGCGCGCCACCGTGGTTACCTGGTCGGCGAACGTTGCGAGAGTGTCGATCATTTCGTTGATCGTGTCGGCGAGGGCGGCGATTTCGCCCTTGGCTTCGAGTACGAGTTTGCGCTTGAGGTCGCCGTTTGCGACGGCGGTCACGACTCGGACGATGCCGCGCACCTGAGTGGTGAGGTTGGCGGCCATCGAGTTCACCGATTCGGTGAGGTCCTTCCAGACACCGGCGACGCCCTTTACTTCTGACTGGCCGCCCAGTTTTCCTTCCGTACCTACTTCGCGGGCCACACGCGTTACTTCGCCCGCGAACGCATTGAGCTGGTCCACCATGGTATTGATCGTGTTCTTCAGCTCAAGAATTTCGCCTTGCGCGTCGACCGTAATCTTGTTCGAGAGGTCGCCCTTGGCGACGCCCGTCGTCACAGACGCGATGTTACGCACCTGGTTGGTGAGGTTGCGGGCCATGGAGTTCACTGACTCGGTCAGTTCCTTCCACACACCGGCAACGCCACGGACGTTCGCCTGTCCGCCCAGCTTTCCTTCCGTACCTACTTCGCGGGCGACGCGGGTTACTTCGGCGGCGAACGCGTTGAGCTGATCCAACATGGTGTTGATCGTGTTCTTCAGCTCCAAGATTTCGCCGCGAGCATCGACCGTGATCTTTCTCGACAAATCGCCGTTCGAAAGACCGGTGGTGACTTCGGCGATGTTACGCACCTGCGAAGTCAGGTTGCCGGCCATCGAGTTCACCGACTCCGTCAGGTCTTTCCAGACGCCGGCGACGCCTCGTACATCGGCCTGGCCGCCCAGCTTTCCTTCCGTACCTACTTCGCGCGCCACGCGGGTTACTTCGCCGGCGAACGCATTGAGCTGGTCCACCATCGTGTTGATGGTGTTCTTCAGCTCAAGAATTTCGCCTTGCGCATCGACCGTAATCTTTGTCGAAAGGTCGCCCTTTGCGACGCCCGTCGTCACTTCCGCGATGTTACGCACCTGGTTGGTGAGGTTGCGCGCCATCGAGTTCACGCTGTCGGTGAGGTCCTTCCAGACACCGGCAACGTCTTTCACGTCGGCCTGGCCGCCCAGCTTTCCTTCCGTTCCTACTTCGCGGGCCACGCGCGTTACTTCGGCGGCGAACGCTTTCAGCTGGTCCACCATCGTGTTGATCGTGTTTTTCAGCTGCAAGATCTCGCCTTGCGCGTCGACCGTAATCTTGGTCGAGAGATCGCCTTTTGCGACGCCCGTTGTAACTTCGGCGATGTTACGCACCTGGTTGGTGAGGTTGCCTGCCATGGAGTTCACTGACTCGGTCAGATCCTTCCACACACCGGCGACTCCCTTTACATCGGCCTGGCCGCCCAGTTTTCCTTCCGTTCCTACTTCGCGCGCCACGCGCGTTCCTTCGCCCGCGAACGCATTGAGCTGGTCCACCATCGTGTTGATCGTGTTCTTTAGCTCGAGAATTTCGCCACGCGCATCGACCGTAATCTTGGTGGAGAGGTCGCCACGAGCGACGCCCGTCGTAACCTGCGCGATGTTTCGCACCTGGCTCGTCAGGTTACCTGCCATCGAGTTCACGGATTCGGTAAGGTCTTTCCAGACACCGGCGACGCCTTTCACATCGGCCTGGCCGCCGAGTTTTCCTTCCGTACCTACTTCGCGGGCCACGCGGGTAACTTCTGATGCGAAGCCGTTGAGCTGGTCCACCATCGTGTTGATCGTGTTCTTCAACTCAAGAATTTCGCCTTGGGCATCGACCGTGATCTTGGTGGACAAGTCGCCGCGCGCGACGCCCGTCGTAACCTGTGCGATGTTTCGCACCTGGTTCGTCAGGTTACCTGCCATGGAGTTCACGGACTCGGTGAGGTCTTTCCAAACGCCGGCAACTCCGCGGACATTCGCCTGTCCGCCGAGCTTACCTTCCGTACCTACTTCGCGAGCCACGCGGGTTACTTCGGAGGCGAAGCCATTGAGCTGGTCCACCATCGTGTTAATGGTGTTCTTTAGCTCAAGAATTTCGCCGCGAGCGTCGACGGTAATCTTGGTGGAGAGGTCGCCCTTGGCGACGCCGGTCGTAACCTCAGCGATGTTACGCACCTGAGAGGTCAGGTTGGCGGCCATCGAGTTCACCGATTCGGTGAGGTCTTTCCAAACACCTGCAACTCCGCGGACGTTTGCCTGTCCGCCGAGCTTTCCTTCCGTACCTACTTCGCGCGCCACGCGCGTTACTTCGCCTGCGAACGCATTGAGTTGGTCCACCATCGTGTTGATGGTGTTTTTCAGTTCGAGAATTTCGCCTTGTGCGTCGACCGTAATCTTGGTGGAGAGATCGCCCTTTGCGACGCCCGTCGTCACTTCGGCGATGTTACGCACCTGAGAGGTCAGGTTGCGGGCCATGGAGTTCACGCTGTCGGTGAGGTCCTTCCAGACACCGGCAACGCCTTTCACGTTTGCCTGGCCGCCGAGCTTTCCTTCCGTACCTACTTCGCGCGCCACGCGGGTTACTTCGCCGGCGAACGCATTCAGCTGGTCCACCATGATATTGATGGTGTTCTTCAGCTCAAGAATTTCGCCGCGTGCATCGACCGTGATCTTTCGAGAGAGATCGCCGTTCGCCACACCGGTGGTCACCTCGGCGATGTTTCTCACCTGCGCCGTGAGGTTGCCGGCCATGGAGTTCACGCTGTCGGTGAGGTCTTTCCAGACGCCGCCAACGCCCTTAACTCGCGCCTGGCCGCCCAGCTTTCCTTCCGTACCTACTTCGCGGGCGACGCGCGTCACTTCGGAGGCGAACGCGTTGAGCTGGTCCACCATGGTGTTCACGGAGCGAGCGGTCTTGAGGAATTCGCCGGAGAGCGGCTTGCCCTCGACTTCGAGAGACATCTTCTGGCCGAGGTCGCCACGGGCGACGGCGCCAATGACGCGTCCCATCTCGGCGGTGGGCTGCACGAGGTCGGTAACGAGCTGGTTAACGCAATCAACAGCGGTCTCCCAGGAGCCGGTGGCCATGGGGAGCAGAACGCGCTGGTTAATGCGGCCTTCGCGGGCGACAGCGTCATAGACGCGTGCCACTTCGTTGGCGAAGCGCTGGTTGCGCTCAATGATCTCGTTGAGGGTATCGGCGACTTTGCCAGCAAGACCGGTCTTATCTGGTCCCATGCGAGCGGTAAAGTCACCTGATTTGTATGCAGTCAGGACCGCCAGGAGTTCACTTGCGTCAAGCGATTCCGGGAGCTTAGACAAAGCGCGTGTAGCCATTCAGCCTCTCTCGAATTGGTGGTTCAACGGCCCGGGGGAAGACCGATGCCAGGGGTGCTGGTAGCGGAAATCAGCGGATCAAAATCGTGTACCCCGATTCTATCGTTGTACGAGCGGAAAAAGCTGGGTACTAAACGGAACTAGGGTAAAAAAATCTTTCGGCACAGAGTTCACCCGCTGGAAGGCAATAGATGCAACTGAGTTGGCGAGAGTTGCCCGACGGAGTTGCGGCTTTTGGAGAGGGGAGACGAGGGGTGGGTGGGAAGGTGACGGCTTCCGAAAATCGGGCCATCGGGCCATTGCTCTAACGGGAACGGTAGGGGTGAGGTAGGGCTTCCTTGCTTCGCGAGGAATGACAAAGGCGGTGGCGTGCTGGCTTGCCGGGAGCAGCAGTGGTCGGGTAGGGGTTCTTCGCCTGCCGCGAGGAACGACAAACAAGAAAAGCCCCTACCTTATTCCATTGAAGGTTCTTTTCTATAAAGCCTCAAGGACGGCTTTCAGGTACTTCCAGAAGCTCTCGACTGTGGAAATCTGGACCCTTTCGTTGGGGCTGTGCGGGTCGACGATGGTTGGGCCGAAGGAGATCATCTGCATGCCGGGGTATTTTTCCCCGATCACGCCGCACTCAAGGCCGGCGTGCATGGCGATCAGCTTCATTTCTTGTCCTAAGACCTTCTTGGCGACTTCTTGATGTTTCTTGACGATGTCGCTCTGAGGCTCGGGCTTCCAACCGGGATAGCCGCCGCCGCTTTCGGCGTCGAAGCCGGCCATGCGGCAGAAGGTGGCGACCATCTTGCCTGCGGCAAGGATGCTAGGCCGGATGGCGCTGCGCTGACTGGTGGAGATTTCGATTTCGCCATCCTTAGTATTAATGATGGCGAGGTTGGTGGAAGTTTGTACCAGTCCGGGGATGTCAGGGCTCATGGCAAGTACGCCATGCGGCATGGAAGAGAGCAGGTCGGCCGTGGCTTGGGCGTCTTTTTGATCGAGGACCTTGGCCGGAGCGTCACTGGGCTCGACTGAGATCTTCAGGCCGGGATCGAAAGAGCCGAAGTCGGTGAGCATTTCGGATTCAGCGGTGGAGACTAGCTTCTTAAGTTCGTCGGCCCTGGCGGATTCGACGATCACCGTGGCCGAGGCTTCGCGAGGGATGGCGTTGCGGGCGCTGCCACCCTTGAAGTCGGCGACCTGGAGTCCTGTTTTTTCCAAAAGCATCTGAATGACGCGGCCGAGGACACGGAGGGCGTTTCCGCGGCCCTGGTGGATGTCGACGCCGGAGTGTCCGCCTTTCAGGCCCGAAACCTTGATGCGAAACGCGGTGCCCGACTTTGCAGGCTGGAAGGTGACTTTGCGACGGGCGGTGGTGTTGAGTCCTCCGGAGCAGCCGATGCACAGCGTGCCAGTCTCTTCGTTGTCGAGATTGAGGAAGTACTTTGATTTCAACATCCCGCCGGGGAATTCAGCAGCACCGGTAAGGCCGGTTTCTTCGTCGATGGTGAAGACGAATTCCAGCGGGCCGTGATTGATGTCGGTGCTCTCCATGACGGCGAGGGCGGCGGCAACGCCAACGCCGTTGTCGGCGCCGAGGGTGGTGGCGTCGGCGCGGAGCCAGTCTCCGTCGCGCTTGACGCGGATGGCGTCGGTGTCGAAGTTGAAGGGCGTGCCTTCGTTCTTCTCACAAACCATGTCGAGATGGCCCTGAAGGAGGGCGGGGACTGCGTTTTCGCGTCCGGGGCGGGCGGGTTTCCTAATAACGAGGTTGCCGACCTTGTCGGATGAGACTTCCAGATTGTGCTTTTTGGCGATGCCGAGGACGTAATCGCGAGCTGCTGCTTCCTTGGTGGAAGGGCGCGGTATGTGAGTAAGGGCGTCGAAATGATTCCAGAGTTGCTTTGGTTCCAGACCTTCAAGAGCAGATTGCATGATGGCTCCGTGAAATGACAGCCGACCATGGTATCAGCAGAGGTGGATTCGGGGCAGTGAGCGGGATGAGCAGCTCTGCCGGAGAGCAAGATTGCTCGCCCTAGAGTGGGTTAAGACAAACATGTGGAGGAGTTCACACATCTCACCAGAGTCTCTTAAGTGGGGGAGTAAAGAACGTGGTACTTACAAGATCGGGTCGAGCGAGGTGGACGGCGTGGCTGGCGATAGCGCTCACGACCTTATCTCTCAATGCACAAACCGGGAACGCACAAACCTGGACCATTCCGCCGGCGACTACGCAGCAAGGCGAACCGCCTTCCCGGGAGCCGGCCAAGACCGCGCCACAAGTGAAGCAGATTCTTCCTTCTTACGAAGGACAGAACGTGTCGAGTGTGGAGATCGCGGGACGTCCGGATGTGAACTCGGCGGAATTGGCGCATTCCCTGCCACAGAAGGCAGGTGAGCCTTTCTCGATGGCGAAGATCAATGAAAGCATCGAGACCCTAAAACGAATCGGTCATTTCGACGATGCTCAACTGCAAGTTGTGCCGGATCTAAATGGCGTGCGCGTACTGCTGGTTATCCAGCCGGGACTCTACTTTGGGATGTACGATTTTCCGGGCGCGCGGGGATTCGGATATTCGCGACTGCTGCAGGTGGCGAATTATCCGCCGGAAGGGCCGTACTCGATCGTGGATGTGAACAACGCGGCCGCCGCGCTGACGAAATACTTCCAACAGAACGGATACTTCCGGGCGGAAGTGAAGCCTGAGGTGCAGCCCGATCAAGCGCACGGGCTAGTAAATGTTGTGTTTCACACGACTCTGAACAAGAAAGCAAAGTTCGGTCAGATTCAGATTGAAGGCACAACTCCGCAGGACGCGGAGATGCTGCGCGGGAAGTTGAAGTCGATCCTGGCGCGCATGAAAGGCGCGGCGATCCGTCCGGGAAAAACGTATTCCCTGAAGACGGTGCAGAACGCGACGCAGCGACTGGAGAACACGCTACTCGCGCAGGACCGTTTAGCGGGCCAGGTGAAGTTGATCGGCGCGAACTATGATCCGGCGACGAACCGTGCCGACGTGGCGTTCCATGTGACGATGGGGCCGCTGATTCATGCGCAAATTCAGGGCGCGCATGTGTGGGGATGGACGAAGCACAAGCTTTTGCCGGTTTATGCGCAGGTGGGAACGGATCCGGAGATCATCCAGGAAGGCCGTCAGAACCTGGTCTCACACTTCCAGAACAAGGGCTATTTCGACACAAAGGTGGATGTGGCGACACAGAAGCAGCCGAATGGCAACGAGAACATTGTTTACACGGTCACGAAGGGCCCGCGGCACAAGGTGGAGAAGGTTGACGTCGCGGGAAATCAAGCGATCGGCGATACGGAGCTGCTGTCGCATGTGTCGGTGAAGAAAGCTCCGCCGATCATCGGGCATGGCGACTACAGCAAGAAGCTGGTGAAACAGAGCGTCAAGAATCTGGAGGGCGTGTACAAGGCGGCCGGCTTCAGCACAGTGAAAATCACGCCTCAGATCAAGAACGAGTCGAATGGAAACATCGAAGTGACGTTCAATGTGAACGAGGGTCCGCGCGACATTGTGGAAGCGTTGAAGATTCAGGGCAACGAGACGATGCCCATCGCGCAACTCGCGCCGGGCGGATTGAAGGTGGAAGAAGGAAAGCCTTATTCACAGAAGCTGGTGGATGAGGATCGCAACCAGATCATGGCGCGCTACCTGAATGAAGGCTACTTGACGGCGAACTTCCGGGAAATCGTGAAGACGGTGGATAAGGACCCGCACCGACTGTCGGTGGTGTACCAGATTTATGAAGGTCCCAAAGTTACGGCGAACAGTGTGGTCACGATCGGAAGGAAAGACACGAAGCAGGCCTTCATTGATAAGACGGCACCGTTGAAAGCTGGAGCGCCGCTGACCGAAAGCGAAATGCTAACGGCGGAGAGCCAGTTGTACGAGCCGAACATTTTCGATTGGGCGGAAGTGGATCCGCGGCGGCAGATCACGACACAAAGTTCGGAGGACGTGATCGTCAAGGTGCATGAGGCGAAGCAGAACTCAATCACGTACGGTTTCGGATTCGAAGTGATTAACCGCGGAGGAAACATACCGAACGGGACAGTGGCAGTGCCGGGCATTCCACCGGTTGGCGTGAATACGGGCAAGTTCTCGACGAACCAGCAGACTTTCTACGGGCCGAGAGCGCACGTGGAGTACACGCGATCGAATTTTCGCGGCAAAGGGGAAACGATTTCGCTGACGGCACTGGCGGGAAGACTCGATCAGAAGATCGGGGCGAACTTCACGGATCCGCACTTCCGTTACACGAACTGGGCGTCGGCGTTCAACCTGCTTGGCGAATATGACGAGACGAATCCGATCTTCTCGATTCGACGAGCGGAAGCGGGATTCCAGCTGCAGCGGAACATTGGCGGAGACAAGAACAAGAACCTTTTCCTGAGGTATAGCTTCCGCGAGAGTGGAATCACGCATCTGCTTTTCTTTAATGAACAGAGCAGCGAACAGTTGGTGCCACTGTCGGATCGGCACACGAGGTTGTCGACGCTATCGGCGTCGTTCATTCGGGACACTCGCGACAACATACTCGACGCGCACAAAGGTATCTACGAAAGCTTCGAGTTGGCCATGACGCCAGAGGCATTGGGTTCGAACTTCACCTTCGGCCGCCTGATGGGACAGACGTCGTACTACAAGCATCTGCCGAAGAACACGATTTGGGCGAACAGCGTTCGCGTGGGATTCCTGAAACCGTTTGCAGGGAGCCATGTGCCGGTGAGCGAGAAATTCTTCTCCGGCGGCGGCAGCACCTTGAGAGGGTTCCCGCTGAACGGCGCGGGGCCGCAGCAATCGATTCAGTTTTGCGAACCAGCGAACGAACCTACCTGTTACACGAACGTGCCTAGGGGCGGCAACCAACTATTGATCGTGAATTCGGAATTCCGGATACCGGTTCCACTGAAGAGCGGCCTTAGCGTAGTTCCCTTCTATGACGGCGGCAACGTGTTCCGGACGATCGGATTTCACGGGCAATACACGAACACGTTTGGCTTTGGAATTCGCTATGCAACACCGGTGGGGCCGGTGCGTGTGGACATCGGTCACAACTTGAATGCGCCGCCGGGCGTCAAATCTACACAATACTTCATCACCCTGGGACAAGCATTTTGAGCGCAGCACCTTCATTACCGCCTGATTATCGAGGGCCAGAGAGCGTACCGCCAATGGAGCCGCCACGGCGGCGTCCGTTGTGGCAGAAACTGCTGATCGGGGCAGGAATCCTGCTGGCGGTGGTCGTTCTGCTGGTTGTGGTTGGGATCGAGTTCATCCTGCACAGCAACTCTGCGCACCAGTACATCCTGAAAACGGCACGCCAGAAAGCGACAGACGCGCTGGGCACGAATGTGCAGGTAGGCAATTATGCGCTGAAGTTTTCGGGCATCAGCCCGACGCTGGACGTATATGACGTGGTGATCGCAGGTGCGGCACCGTACCAGGATACGACGCTGTTGCGTGTGGATCATGCGCAGGTGGGCGTGCGCATTGTGTCCGTGTTCAGTAAGAAGTGGTACCTAAGCGATGTTGTCGTCGATCACCCAGTCGTACACATGTTTGTGGACAAGCAGGGGAACACGAACCTGCCCAAGCCGAAAAGCAGCGGTGGGCAAAGCAATACGAACCTCTTCGATTTTGCGGTACGGCGCGCGGTGCTCGATCGCGGCGAGGTGTACTACAACAACGAGAAGAGCGTAATGACGGCGGACCTGCGCAACCTGGACTTCCAGTCGTTCTATGATCCCGCGCCGAAATATTACGGAACACTGACGTACACGGACGGCCATTTGAAGATGAGCACGTTCGAAACGATCGGGCACGACTTCCGCACCGATTTTGAATATTCGCCGGATAAGTTCATCGTGCGGAATGCGATGCTGCGCAGCGGTGGCTCGCACATTACTGTCAATGCCGTAATGCAGAACTTCGCGCAGCCGAAGATCAATGCAGAATATGTGGCGCAGCTGAATACGGGCGAGTTCCGGAAGATCCTGAAAAATCCGACGCTCCCTATCGGAGTCGTAGACCTAAACGGCAAGTTGCAGTATGTAAGCGAAGCGACGAAACCGTTCCTGGAAGTGCTGGAACTCGATGGCACGCTGGCGAGCAAGCAGCTGCAACTGATCACGCCGAGTGTGAAAGGTGACATACGCGACATCGGCGCGAACTACTCGTTGAAGAACGGGAATGCCGATGTCAAGAACATGCATGCTTCGGTGCTGGGCGGCGAGTTGAATGGCAACATGACCATGCAGAACATCGCAGCTGGAGCGGCGAAGTCGCACCTGACAGCGACGCTGAAGAACGTTTCCCTCGCACAACTGAAGACGATGGTCCAGACGCCTGCCATGAAGCAGTTGGGACTGACCGGCAAAATGAATGCCGACGCGGATGCGACCTGGGGGAAGACATTCGACAATCTTACGGCGAAGGCGAATGCGTCATTGGCAGGCGCGGTGATTCCGCCGCAGGGTGGCGGGCAGTCGGTGCCGGTGGATGGCGTCATTCACGCGACTTACTCGGCGCCTTCGAAGACGATCGCGCTGGCGAACAGCTATTTGCGGATGCCGCGAACGTCGCTGAACTTGAATGGCACGGTGAGTGATCGCTCGGCATTGCAGGTGAATTTGCAGGCGAACGACCTTCACCAGTTGGAGTCGATTGCCGCGATGTTCCAGACCAAACCGACGCCACTCGGACTGTACGGTGCGGCAACATTTAACGGTGCGGTGACGGGCAGCACGAGCGCACCGCACCTGACCGGACAGCTGAATGCGTCGAACCTTCGCGTGAAAGGCAGTTCGTGGCGGCTGCTGCGGACGAACGTAGACGTGAGTCCTTCGCAAGCGGCGCTGCAGAATGGCGAATTGGATCCGCTGCAGAAGGGCAAGATCACCTTCAACGTCCGGGCAGGGCTGAATAAGTGGGCATTTACGAATGCGAGTCCTTTCCAAGTGGCGCTGAATGGAAGCCAGTTGAATGTGCAGAACCTGGCTCAGGCGGCCGGCTCGACAGCGCCTGTCAGTGGAACGTTAAACCTGAATGTTCAGGCCCACGGAACGCAGTTGAATCCGATCGGCAATGGAACGATTGAATTGTTGCAGGCAAGAGTATCGGGCGAGCCGATCCAATCGGCAACGGTGAAATTTCAAGGCACCGGCGATACGGTCCATACGAATCTCGCGATACGGCTCCCCGCCGGGCAGGCGAACGGTGTGGTCGATTACTTCCCCAAGCAGCGCGGGTATAGCGCGAACATTCAAGCAACGGGCATCAAGCTGGAGCAGTTGCAGACGGTGAAGGCGAAGAATCTGCAACTCGCAGGCGTGCTGAACCTGACCGCAAGTGGACGCGGAACCATCGATAACCCGCAATTGGTGGCGAAAGCAGAAATACCGTCGCTCACCATCCAGAACCAGACGATGAAGGGGTTGACGCTGCAGACGAATGTGGCAAATCACGTAGCGAATGTCGCGTTGGACTCGCAAGTGATCAACACGAACGTACGCGGCCGCGCGACGGTGCAGCTGACGGGTGATTATCAGACGACGGCGACGCTCGATACGCAAGCGATCCCATTTGCTCCTCTGGTAGCGATCTATGCGCCGGCGCAAGCGGGACAGATCACCGGACAGACCGAGTTGCATGCGACACTGCGTGGTCCGCTGAAGCGGAAAGAAGCAGTGGAAGCGCACATTACGATTCCGGTGCTGCAGGCGAATTATCAGAACACCGTACAAATCGCGGCTCCGCAACCGATTCACGCCGATTACTCCAATGGCGTGCTGACCCTGCAACGATCGGCGCTGAAGGGCACGGGTACGGACCTGCAATTTCAGGGACGTGTACCAGTGGTGGATAGGAACGCGCCCATTGCATTGCTGCTGCAGGGAACGGTGGACCTGCGGCTGGCGCAGATCATGAACCCGGACCTGGCAAGTTCGGGGCAGCTGGTGTTCGACATCAACTCGTATGGTCAAAGATCGGATCCGAACGTCCAGGGACAAATAAAGATCGTGAACGCGGCGTTTGCGACCGGAGATGCTCCGCTGGGATTGCAGAATGGCAACGGAGTGATGGTTCTTACCAGGAATCGCCTGGAGATCCAGAAGTTC
>DASTGW010000356.1:0-3005 GCA_035718705.1 Terriglobales bacterium
AACGTTTATCAATGGCATTGGCGAACCGCACTGCCTCTTTCGGCTGTGTTCGAGCTCCTGGGATTCCTGGTCTTCTTCGCCGCCGTTTCCCATCACAAGCCTGAAGCAAAATCATCGGATAAGAAGCCGAAATTAGCCGCCTGGACGCTCGTAGTCATGATCGGCACCCTCAGCTTCCTTGCCGTTTTGATTGCCAACCTCTACGCCGCTGTTACCGCCACGATCAACGGCACCTCACCCGCCATCCCCCACGTGTTCGATCAAAAATTCCTTGTCCTCGTCGGCTGGGGATTTCTGGTTACCACTGTCTGGGGCTTCACTGCCCGCTGGATGCCGGTGTTCCTCGGTCTTCGCGCACCCTGTAGTCGGGCGCTTCTCGCGGCTACTTCGGTCAACATATTGGCCGTTACGCTGGCCATGTGCGGATTTCTCCGCGTCGCATCCATCCTGCTCTTCGTGGGAGCAGCCATTGCGATTTACGCACTGCGAATGTTGGAAAGCACTGTCCAGCCCGCGAAGTTGAACGGCGTTCATCGCAGTTTCCCATTCTTCGTTCGTAGCGCCTTCGTCTGGCTGATCGTTGCTGCCTCGCTTGGTATCTGGGCCTTTTTCTCTGGCGACCCATCCGGCGGGATCGGTGGCGCATCACGCCACGCGCTTACGGTCGGATTCGTTTCCATGATGATCTTCGGCGTCGGACAACGGATCCTTCCGGCCTTCTCCGGCATGAAGCTGCTGTACAGCACGCGGCTGATGTTCCTCTCCATGTCCCTTGCAACGCTCGGCTGCACCATGCGCGTCGTCTCCGAGGTCCTCGCCTATCCCGGATACGTTGCCGCAGCCTGGCATTGCCTTCCAGTTTCCGCGGTCATTGAGTTGACCGCCTTCTCCTTATTCGCACTCAATTTGTTTGTCACTTTCGCCCGCCGGCGCGAAACCCAGCCGGCCACTCTTTACAGCATCACCGAAAAGAATTCATTCACTCCTCAGGAGCGCACGAAATGGAATATCGCAAGCTCTGGATCGCCCTCGTCGTCGTATTAATCGCATCGTTCGCGGTGCTCGGCGGCGTCGGCTACAAAACCATCAACAACGCACCACCGATCCCGTCCCAGGTGGTGACCACCGACGGCCGCATCCTCTTCAGCGGCGAAACGATTCGCGACGGCCAGAACGCCTGGCAGTCCATAGGCGGACAGGAAATGGGTTCGCTCTTCGGACACGGTTCCTACGTCGCGCCCGACTGGACCGCCGATTATCTGCATCGCGAGTCGATGCTGGTTCTTGACCAATGGGCTATCGCCGCTGGTGCGCAGAGTTATAGCGCCTTGAAACCCGAAGCCCAGGCTCCTCTTCAAGCCCGCCTCCAGGAGATGATGCGCGCCAACACCTATAACAAGGCGACTGACACGATCGTCGTCACGCCCGAACGCGCAGCGGCTTTCGCGCAGCTCGAAAAATACTATTCAGATGTCTTCTCCAACGGACGCAATGAATACGCCATTCAAAAGGGTGCGCTTAGCGATCCCAAAAAGCTCCACGACATGACCACCTTCTTCTGGTGGACATCGTGGGCCGCTTCTACCAACCGCCCCGCGCAGTCGGTTAGCTACACACAGAACTGGCCGCACGAAGAACTGGTTGGCAATCGGCCGACCGGCGCTGCTGTCGTCTGGAGCGTTGTCAGCTTTGTGCTGTTGCTCGCCGGAATCGGCGGCATGGTGTGGTACTTCGCGTCGAAGGAACACGACCCGGTTAACGAAGCGCTCCCCACGCGCGATCCGCTCCTTGGGCTCAACCCCACTCCCTCGCAACGCGCGACCATCAAATACTTCTTCGTCGTCGCTGCGCTCTGGGTCGTGCAGGTCGGACTCGGCGCCATCGTCGCGCACTACGGTGTGGAAGGCGGAGGCTTCTATGGCATTCCTCTCGCGAAATGGCTGCCATACTCAATCGCCCGTACCTGGCACCTGCAGATCGGCATCTTCTGGATCGCCACCTCCTGGCTCGCCACCGGTCTCTATATCGCACCCGCGGTCAGCAACAACGAACCCAAAGGTCAGCGCCTCGGCGTGAACCTTCTCTTCGGCGCGTTGATCCTGGTTGTGGTCGGATCGCTCGCCGGCGAATGGCTCGGCATCCAGCAGAAGTTGGGGAATCTCTGGTTCTGGTTGGGATCGCAGGGCTACGAATATGTTGACCTCGGGCGCCTTTGGCAAATCCTGCTCTTCGTCGGTCTCGTCTTCTGGCTGTTCCTGATGTATCGCGGACTGAAACCCGCACTCGCGAAGAAAGACGAAAGTCACTCGCTGCTTCTGCTCTTCCTGGTGTCAGCGGTTGCGATTCCGCTCTTCTACGCCGCTGGCCTGATGTACGGAAAGCGCAGTCCCATCGTCACCGCCGAATACTGGCGTTGGTGGGTAGTTCACCTCTGGGTGGAAGGCTTCTTCGAAGTGTTCGCCACCGTGGTGATCGCGTTCCTCTTCACGCGGCTGAAGTTGTTGTCCGTTCGTTCGGCAACACGTGCGGTTCTGTTCTCCACCACGATCTTCCTCTCCGGCGGAATCATTGGAACGTTCCATCACCTTTACTTCACCGGGACCCCGAACTCGGTGCTTGCGCTCGGTGCAGTCTTCAGCGCACTGGAAGTCGTGCCGCTCGTGCTCGTCGGGTTCGAAGCCTGGGAGAACATCCGCCTCGCTCGCGGCAATCAGAAGGCGATGTGGGTCTCGTCTTACAAGTGGCCCATCTACTTCTTCGTCGCCGTGGCATTCTGGAATTTCGTCGGCGCTGGCCTGTTCGGGTTCTTCATTAATCCGCCGGTCGCCCTCTACTACATGCAGGGCCTGAACACCACGCCTGTCCACGGACACACGGCACTCTTCGGCGTCTATGGCATGCTTGGCCTCGGCCTCATGCTGTTCTGCCTGCGCGCGCTGCGTCCGGGACTTGCCTGGAAAGACAAGCCGCTCGCCATTTCCTTCTGGTTCATCAACATCGGACTC
>DASTGW010000357.1:0-4060 GCA_035718705.1 Terriglobales bacterium
GCTGATGGTTGCCCATCAGGTTCTCAAAACGAGTTTCGCCGATTCCATCCATGCGTATCCGATTGTAAATGGTCTGGTGATTTGATTCAAAAACAGCGCTGGAAGCAGCAAAGTTCATGACGCCTTTTTCCACCTTGAGCATCCAAACCGGGCGTTAAGCCGAAAAGCAAGTCCCAAGGGAGGCATTGCATGGCTGAATCTCCTGACCTTCGGAAGAAGAGAATTCCACTGAAACATGGCGATGGCGCCATCCCCGCACTAGGCTTTGGCACTCTCATTCCCGACCCAACCGTGACAATGAATGCGACGAGAGACGCACTGGAAGCCGGATTCCGCCACTTCGATTGTGCCGAGCGCTATCGGAATGAAGGCGAAGTGGGAGAAGCACTAGAGACAGGAATGGCGGCGTCGGGAATCAGACGCGAAGACATTTTTATCACCACGAAATTGTGGAACTCCAATCATCGACCTGAGCGCGTGGAACCGGCGTTCGAGGCGAGTCTTGCCAGGCTCCAGCTCGATTACTTGGATCTCTACCTCATTCACACTCCCTATGCGTTTCAACCAGGAGACGAGCAAGATCCGCGCGACAGTCACGGCAATGTTATTTACGACCACGGAGTAACTCTGCTCGATACGTGGCGAGCCATGGAGACGCTGGTCGATCACGGCAAGTGTCGCGCGATTGGCTTGTCAGACATTGGCCTGAATGAACTAAAACCCATTTTTGAAGCGGCGAGAATCAAGCCGGCAGTTGTTCAAGTCGAGTCGCATCCATATCTGCCGGAGACCGAACTTCTCGAATACTGCAACAAGAATGGCATTGTGTTTCTGGCGTTTGCGCCACTGGGTCATGGAATGAAGCCCGGGCTGCTCGAAGATCCCGTGATTCTCGCGATTTCCGTACGAGTCGGCAAAACTCCCGCGCAGGTCTTGCTGGCATGGGCAGTGCAACGCGGGACCGCTTTGCTTACGACCCCAAAGACTGCGGCCCGCGCCAGGGAGAATTTCGACATCTCCCTTCTTCCTGATGATGCTTTTGACGAGATCAATCGTATTCAGACGAGGCAGCGACTCAATGCAGTTGTCAGTACAGGGGTCCCGGGCTTCATACCCCGAGGTAAATCCGCATGAAATGTGAACCACACCGACCGCCGTCGTCGCCGCTTTACCCCGCATAGTTGTTTTGCATTATTGATCGTTTTGCCCTCGCAGCCTGATGCTACTCGCCTTCAGAGTTCCACCAGGGGTGAGTGGGAATGCGTAATCGTGTCCTTAGCGGACTCTTGCTGTGCCTGATCCTTTCGGCGACCGTTTTCGCGCAGAGCAATTACGGAACGATTACCGGTTCCGTCAGCGACCCGCAGCACTTGGCTGTATCTGGCGCAGAGATTCAACTCACCGCCAAATCGACAGGCGCGGTTCGACGTGTGGTCAGCAACGATCAAGGTCTGTTCGAGGCTCCTGCTCTACTGCCTGACGAGTACGAATTACAGGTCAAAGCATCTGGGTTTGCGCTGAGCACGCAATCCGTGCGGCTCGAAGTTGGGCAACGTCTTGCGGTTGACGTCCCCGTCACGGTCGGCGAAGTGAAGCAGGGCGTTAGCGTAAATGCCACAGGCGAATTGCTGAAGACCACCGAGGCTTCCGTGGGCGAAGTGGTGGAGTCGCGCTCCATCCGCGAGCTTCCGCTTAACGGACGAATGCTCATCGACCTGGTGCTCACCGTTCCCGGCGCGCACATCGGCTTTGGCGCACAGACGGGCGGGACGAATCCTCTTTATTGGCGTCCCGGACAGCGGTCAGCAGTGGTGATCGGCGGCGCACGTCCGAACGCGAACTTCTTCCTGCTCGATGGAGCGACCAATACCGACCCGACTTTCAACACGCAGAACCTGAGTCCTTCGCCCGATGCAGTCCGCGAATTTCAGGTTGAGACGAGCAGCTACACGGCCGAAATGGGTGGTGCAGGTGGCGGGCAGATCAACATCGCGACTCACTCCGGTTCGAGCAAGCTGCACGGAACGATTTACGAGTTCCATCGGAACGGCGCCCTGGATGCGAGTTCCTTTGCGTCTATGGGCAACAATCACCTGGTGCAGAACAATTTTGGAGCTTCCCTTGGCGGCCCGATCGTAAGAAACACATTCTTCTTCGTGAACTATGAAGGACTGCGTCTTTCGCAGGCTGATGCGCAAACGTTGACCGTACCGACGATGGAAGAGCTGCAGGGCGACTTCAGCATGAGCGGCGTGAATATTTACGATCCGTCGAGCGTCACGCCGAACCCCGCCTTCGATCCCTCGAAGCCGACGGGGCCGGCGAACTTCCCGTACACGCGAGCGCAGTTCCCTAACAATCAAATTCCGGCGAACAGGATCAACCAGAAGCTGCAGGCTTTCCTGATGCAGTATGTGCCGATGCCGAACATGATGATGGACGGCATGAGCGCGCTTGACTCCAACAACTATCTCGACATCCGCAACGAGACGCACATCCAGGACCAGGGAACGATACGGATCGATCACAACTTCGCCGGCGGGGATACCCTCTTTGGACGCTACTCGCTCGGTTCCGAGAACGGGTTCTCGCCCAGTAATGGCATGACGGCGACCACGGAAAATCTGCCGGGCTTCGGATCCGATTTCGACAATCGCTCGCAACAGGCGGTCATCCAGTGGAACCACCTGATGGGTCCGAACAAGGTGAACACGGTTTCCATCGCGGTTTCTCGTTTGTCGATGAATCACACTTCGCAGAACAACAACGTCAACGACATCGTTGGCGCCCTGGGGATTAATGGCATCGGCTTCGGTGGTCCGGGGGCATGGGGCGCGCCGTGGTTTGCGGTTCAGGGCTACACGGGCATCGGCGATACCTTCGCCGCAACCCCGATGCATGCGTGGGACACGATGTACGAATTGCGCGATTCGTTTTCATGGCAACGCGGACGCCACGCCATCAAGCTGGGCGGCGACTATCACTGGTACACCTGGCCGATGTGGGGCTTCTTTCAGAACCGCGGCTATTATCAGTTCACGAACGGTTACACGGCCGACCACGGATTCAATGACGGCACTGGATCAGCGCTTGCCAGTCTGCTTCTCAGTTTGCCCGTCGTAAAACAGCGGCAAGCAGGCATCCCGCAGATGAACCTGTTCAATTGGGGATTCGACGGATTCATCCAGGATTCGTGGCAGATCACGCCTACGACAACCATTAACTATGGCGTTCGCTATGAATATGCGAACCCGCTGTACGATAAGCAAAACACCAATACGAACCTGGTCTTCGACAACGGAGTGCCGTCGGTGTTCGTAGGTGGGCAGAACGGATATCCGCGCGGACTGATGTATCCGAACAAGAGGAACTTCGCGCCGCGCCTTGGAATCGCCAAGAACCTGCCGCGATTCGGATTGGTGCTCCATGGTTCCTACGGAATTTTCTTCACGCCCGTAGATCTGAACACGTGGTGCAACCAGCGTCACAATGTTCCCTACGTCTTCCCGGAAACACAGCAGCAGGACAACTTCACTCCTCCGGCAGCACTGTTCAGCAGTGGGCTGAATTTCGGCACACCGGTGCTGGGCACGGGAACGCTGCCGGCAACGACCGTCAGTTTCACGGCGTTCGATCCCCATTCGCCGGCGCAGTACGTGGAGCAGTGGAACGCGTCGCTGCAGAAGAGCCTGGGCCAGAACACGACCGTCGAGATCGGGTATCTCGGATCGCGCGGATATCATCTGCAGCGCTCGCACCTGATCAACAACACGCTTCCTGGACCAGGCCCGCTGGGTCCACGGCGTCCGTTCAAGATGCTGACCTTCGTGCCCGATTCGACGCTGCAAGTTGGCAGTGTGAACGCCATCATTCAGAGCCAGACGTTCCCGGTCAGCACCATCAACCTGCTCGAGAACACGGCCCGCAGCTGGTACGACGCGGGCTATGTCAACGTTCGCCGTCACTATGCGCACGGCCTGAGCCTGCTGGCGAACTATACGTATGCCAAGAACCTGACCGACGCACCGGACTTCCGCTCACCGATGGATGAGTCGGCGAT
>DASTGW010000358.1:0-2619 GCA_035718705.1 Terriglobales bacterium
TTCCCCGATGTCGAAACCTTTGCCATCGCAACCGTCTCGAAGGCCTTCTTCATCGCCTCCATCAGTTCTACTGATTCGCCGCGTCCATCCGGACGAATCGACAGCGCTTTATCTACCGCGCGCAGCGTCATCTCCTTGCAACCGCCACCCCCGGGCAGCAGACCAACGCCGACTTCCACAAGGCCCATGTACAGCTCTGCGTGCGGCTGACGCACGAAAGAGTGCAGCGAAACTTCGCAGCCGCCGCCGAGCGTCATTCCGAACGGCGCTGCGACTACCGGTTTCGGCGAAAACTTGATCGCCTGTGTCATGTTCTGGAAGCCGCGGGTCATGAAGTCGATCTCGTCCCACTCGTCTTCCTGGATCGACATCAGCAGCAGCATAATGTTCGCGCCGACGGAGAAGTTTCCCGCGTCGTTGGTGATCACGAAGCCGTCGAAGTTCGCGCCCAGTGCGGAAGTCGGCTTAAGCGTCTCAGTGATCAGCTGCACGATGTCGCCGCCGATGGCGTTCATCTTCGAGTGGAACTCGATGCAACCGATGCCGTCGCCGAGGTCGATCAACGAAGCACCGGCGTTCTTCTTCACCACACCTTCCGACTTCTTGGCCACCGTCACCGACCAAACGCCCTCGGGCACTTCCACGTGCTTGTAGCCGCCGCTTGCCAGGTCGAAGTAACACTTGCCCGACGACGCATGCGGCGAATCTTCGTACCAGGTCTTGACGCCCGCTGCGAGCAGCTTCTCCGCGTTTTCGGCGACTGGCTTTCCTTCTTTCTTCATACGTGCGACGGTCGCTTCCACGCCGGCCGCGTCCCACAACTCGAATGGACCCATCTCCCAGTTGAAGCCCAGCTTCATGGCGCGGTCGATCTCGACGACCGAGTCGCTGATTTCTGGAACGCGATTCGCCGCGTAATTCCAGAGGTCGCTCAGAATCGTCCACAGGAACTGGGTGCCCTTGTCCGGCTTGCTTCCATCCAGGTTCAGCAGCATCTTGAGCCGCTGCGCCGGATCGTCGACGTTCTTCGCCATTTCGAGCGACGCAAAATGCGCTTTCTGGCGCGGACGATACTCGAGCGTCTTCCAGTCGAGGCCCATCCGCTGCTCGCCCTCAGGCCCCTTTTGCTTCTTATAGAAGCCGGCCTTCGTCTTATCGCCGAGCAGTTTGCGCTCGATCATGTGCCGGTAGAAGTCGGGCAGCTTCAGGTCGCTGCGCTCGTCTTTCACGTTGGCCATCATGTTCGAGACCACGTGCCCGAGCACGTCGAGGCCGACGAGGTCCATCAGCCGAAACGTTGCCGTCTTCGGCCAACCGACAGCCGGTCCGGTGAGCGCGTCCACCTCCTCGATCGAGAGGTCCATCTTCTGCATCAGGTTCATCGCATTCAGCGCGGAGAACGTGCCGATGCGATTGGCGATGAAGTTGGGCGTGTCCTTTGCCCACACAATGCCTTTGCCCATCCGCAGATCGCAGAAGTGCGCGATCGCGTCCATGGCAGCCTTGTCAGACTCGGGCGTGGGAATCAGCTCCAGCAGGCGCATATAACGCGGCGGATTGAAGAAGTGCGTGCCGAACCACATGCGCCGGAAGTCCTCGGAGAATCCTTCCGAGATGCTACCGACAGGTAGTCCACTGGTGTTGGTGGTGATGATCGTTCCGGGCTTGCGGACCTCTTCGACCTTGCGCAGCAGCGAGCGCTTGATGTCGAGGTTCTCCACGACGGCTTCAATGACCCAGTCACACTCGGAGAGCCACTTCAGGTTGTCATCAAAGTTGCCAACCTTCACCAGCTTCGCCAACGAGGGTTCAAAGAACGCCGCCGGCCGCGACTTGATTGCGCCATCGAGTCCAGCCTGCGCGAACTTGTTGCGCGCGGGACCATCGGCGTCCGGAGGAACGATGTCTAGGAGGTAAGAGGGTACACCGGCGTTGGCGAGGTGGGCAGCGATACGGGCACCCATGGTTCCGGCGCCGAGCACAGCGACTTTATCAATGCGTTTCAAATTAGTCCCCACTGGCATGGCCACTAGTGGAATCGTTCGGCAGGGGTTTCGTCAATGGGTACGAGAGGGAAGTGGCACTACTAGGAAAGGGCTGCAACTTCCCGTTACTCAGACACTTACGCAAATTTCTTCACTGAAACGTTACTTAAGCGCGCCGCAGCGTCAGCAACGTAATTTCCGGGTCCACTCCCAGTCGTGCGGGCAGGGCAAACGTACCCAATCCGCGATTTACGTACAGGAAACTTCGCTTGCCATTTCCGCCCGGCTGATCGAACAAACCTGCCGTGTACCTGGTGATGAACCGCGCCGGAGTGATGTTCTTCTCCAGGATTTCAAACTTCACCTGTCCGCCATGCGTGTGGCCAGCAAGGCTCAAGTCGATTCCCATTTCGGCAGCCTTGTCGAAGCCGTTTGGGTTATGAGACATCAGGATGTTGGGCACGTCTCGACGCACCAGCCGCTCCACGTGCTCAAGCATCGGCGGATGCGGCCCCGACACCATGTGATCGCGCTGGTAATCCACGCCGATCAGGTTGAACTTCGCGCCACGAAAATCAATCTCAGCGTTACCCTGCCGCAACAGTCTCATGCCGTGCTGCTGGAAGAGTTCTTC
>DASTGW010000359.1:0-4014 GCA_035718705.1 Terriglobales bacterium
GACGGCGTTCCAGGTACCTGCGCTCACTCTCATTGTTCACGAGAGACAAGGCGCGGTCATAACTTTGGACAGCTTCCTTGGATTGGCCCAAGCGTCGGTAGAGGTCGGCCCGGGCGGCGTGAAGGAGATGGTAGCTTTCTAGTTCCTCTGCCTCGAGAGCATTAATGGCTTCGAGTCCGGCCTCAGGGCCCTGAACCATGGCCACGGCTACGGCTCGATTTAGTGCAATCACCGGCGAAGGCTGAATGCGTGCGAGCTGGTTATACAGAAGAAGTATTTGCGACCAGTCGGTGTCTTCAAAGCGGGCGGCCTGACAATGCAGGGCGGCGATCGCAGCCTGTATCGCGAACGGCCCTGGCCGGTTCCAGAATGCCTCCGTCACCAGCGGAAGGGCTTCTGAGATCTGCTGCTTGTCCCAGCGATTTCTGTCTTGCTCTTCCAAAATCACGATGTCTCCGTTTTCATCTAGACGGGCGTCGCGACGGGCATCGTGGAGCAGCATGAGCGCGAGGAGTGCCGTGGCTTCTCCGGGCACGTGCGGAGACATGAGCGTGCGCACCAGACGAGCCAGGCGGATGGCCTCGGAGCAGAGATCGGTACGCAACAATGAGTCACCGCGAGTGGCGGCGTAACCTTCATTGAAAACCAGGTAAATGACCGTGAGGACCGCTTCGAGCCGCTCGGCCATCTCGTTGGTTTCAGGAACAGCGTAGGGGATGGCGGCATCGCGGATCTTTCGCTTCGCGCGAACCAGCCGTTGCGCCATCGTCGCCGTGGGAACTAGGAAGGCGCGGGCGATTTCGTCGGTTTCTAGTCCGCAGAGACTGCGAAGCGTGAGAGCAATCTGGGCTTCGGGCGCAAGCGCGGGGTGACAACAAGTAAAGATGAGCCTGAGTCGGTCGTCTGGGATCTCGTTGTTGTCGTAGTCAGGCTCAATCGATTCCTGGATAAAGCCTGACTTCACGTAAAGGTCAACTTTTTCGTCGTGCAGAGTGCGGCGGCGGATGCGGTCGATTGCTTTATGATGCGCGGTCTTGATGATCCAGGCGCGCGGGAGATCGGGAACTCCGGAATCGGCCCACTGGTTCACGGCGGCGGTGAACGCTTCCTGGGCGCACTCTTCGGCGAGGTCGAAGTCGCCCACCATGCCGATGAGAGTGGCTACAATCCGGCCCCAGTCGGAGCGGTACACTGCTTCCACGGCTGCGGTGGCGGTGGCAGATTGCGGCATCGCGAAATTCTAAAAATTTTTGGACGAAGTGTCGATTCCCTCGTCCCACGTTCGATTTACCCATGGAGGCACACGAATGAAGTACATGTTGCTGATTTACGCGGATGAGCAAGTCTGGACCGAACCCGAGCGGCAGGATTGCTACGCAGAATCCACGCAGCTTTGTCACCAATTGCAGTCAAAAGGTAAGTTCATTTCCGCTTCCCCGCTGCAACCGGTGGCCACAGCAACGAGCGTGCAGGTACGCAGCGGGAAGCGCCTGGTAACGGACGGGCCATTTGCCGAGACGCGTGAGCAGTTAGGCGGGTACTTCATGGTGGAAGCAAAAGACCTCGACGAGGCGATCAGTATCGCCGCTGCAATCCCCGGCGCACGCAAAGGCACGGTGGAGATCAGGCCGGTGGTAGAGCTTCCGAATTTGCCCCAGACGAACTGAAAAACGTTAGGAGAATGAACATGCCAAGATTTCTAGTGATGGTGAAAGCAAATGAGCAATCCGAAGCTGGCGTGATGCCGACGAAGGAGCTCATCGAAGCGATGGGGAATTTCAACGAACAACTGATGAAGGCCGGAATATTGGAAGCGGGTGAAGGATTACTCCCGAGCTCGAAAGGTACGCGAGTGCACTTCTCGGGCAAGGACCGCACAGTGACCGACGGGCCCTTCGCTGAGACGAGAGAGTTGGTAGCGGGCTTTTGGATTTGGAATGTAAAGTCGCGCGAAGAAGCGATCGAGTGGGTTAAACGATGCCCCAATCCACATGAGGGACCGTCGGACATCGAAATTCGGCAGATCTTCTCGGCAGAAGACTTCGGACAGGCCCTGACCCCGGAATTACGTGAGCGCGAAGAGATCATGCGAAGAAAGCTTGAACAAAAGCGGAAGTAGTCGACGTCATGGGTCACGGAACGAGAGGAAAATAGTTATGGCTACGACGCCACGCGCAGTACCTTCGGAATCCCCAGGGATGCTCTGGGCGGGACGCACCATGAGCGGGTTGGTGGTCCTGTTCCTCGCCTTCGACGCTTCCATGAAGCTTGTCAAGGCACGACAAGTGCTCGAGACGATGCCCACGCTCGGTTGGCCGGCGAGTTCGGCGGTGCCACTCGGCGTCATCCTCCTCTCCTGCACCATCCTCTACTTGATACCGCAGACCTCGGTGCTGGGAGCGATCCTGCTTACAGGATATTTGGGCGGCGCGGTGGCGACTCAGTGGCGGGTCGGTAATCCGCTGTTTGGCTTCATCTTGTTCCCGACCTACCTGGGAATCTTGATGTGGGGCGGCCTTTACCTAAGAGACGTCAGAATACGTGCCCTAATTCCTTTTCGACGTTAGCTGGGAATTTCCACAGACGGTTGTCGAATTTGGCATCGGTCGTTCGACTAATGCATGGAGGACTCTGTAATCATGAGAGATATCAACGCATACTTTACATTTAATGGAAACTGCGCCGAAGCCATGTCGTTTTACCAGAAGTGCCTGGGCGGCGACCTGGTAACGATGAAGTTCAGTGAAGCGCCACAGCCACCACCCCCGGGAGCGGAAAATCGCTTGATGCACGCTCGTTTAACCAATGGTGGCGGTGTAGTGATGGCGTCGGATTGCCCGCCGGGCATGCCTTTCAGCCAAGGCAATTCGGTGTGGACCGCGATAAACTTCTCGTCCAAGGAAGAGATGGACAAAGCCTGGGATGCATTCAGCGCAAAAGGCAAAACGGTAATGGCGCCGCATGATGCGTTCTGGGGAGCTTACTTCGCGATGCTCACCGACCAGTTCGGTGTGAACTGGATGTTCAGCTACGCAAAGAACCCGCAGTGATGCTCGACGGCTAAAGCCGACAGTTTAAGCGTGGCAATGCGGCACGACTGAAGTGGTGTCTTACAAGTTCCATATGACAGGGGTGAAAAATGAGCGGTGTAAGAGTGCTGGTTGGAACGCGAAAGGGTGCGTTCATCCTGGAAGCAGATGGCAAGCGTGACAAATGGAAGGTGAGCGGCCCGCATTTCGCCGGATGGGAGATGTATCACCTGAAGGGTTCGCCGGCTGATCCGAATCGAATCTATGCATCGCAGACCAGCGGTTGGTTCGGACAGCTGATTCAGCGATCGAATGATGGCGGCAAGACATGGGAAGTGCCGGGCGGCGCGCCACCTAAGGGTCCCGAAGGCTTTCCCATGGGCCAGAGCAACAAGTTTGCGTATGACACTTCCGCCGAGACCGGCAAGCCTCTGACCACCCACCAGTGGTACGACGGCACCCAACATCCGTGGGAATTCAAGCGCGTGTGGCACCTGGAACCGTCGTTGAACGATCCGGACACGGTGTATGCAGGTGTCGAAGACGCGGCAATGTTCAAATCGACCGACGGCGGCGTGAGCTGGAAAGAACTGTCGGGTCTGCGTGGCCATGGCACCGGCCCGAAGTGGCAGCCAGGCGCTGGTGGTATGGGGCTGCATACGATTGTCCTAGATCCGACGAACCCCAAGCGGATGTTCATCGCCATTTCCGCCGCTGGAGCATTTCGTACCGATGATGGTGGCGCGACATGGAAGCCGATCAATCGCGGATTGAGATCGCAGTACATTCCGGACCCAGATGCCGAGATTGGACATTGCGTGCATCGCATCGCGCAGCACAAGGCCAAGCCGAACACGCTTTACATGCAGAAGCACTGGGATGTGATGCGAACTGATGATGCGGGTGAAAACTGGCGAGAAGTGAGCGGCAACTTGCCTACTGACTTTGGTTTCGTCGTCGATGTACACGCGCACGAGCCGGAAAC
>DASTGW010000360.1:0-7245 GCA_035718705.1 Terriglobales bacterium
GCTGCCACGAGTGGCGCTTTTCATTCCGTGCTTTGTCGATCAACTTTGCCCGCAGGTGGGCGTGGCGATGGTGCGAGTTCTGCGACGCATCGGCTGCGAGGTGTACTTCGCGGAAGAACAAACCTGCTGTGGTCAGCCGGCGTTCAACAGCGGGTATTGGGATGAGGCGAGGCCGGTTGCGCAACGGTTCCTGAAGGCGTTCGAGAAGGCGGAGGTGGTGGTTGGGCCTTCTGGGTCCTGCGTGACGATGGTGAGAAAGTTCTCTCCGGAGCTGTTGGGGGATGCGGCGGTTGGGCTGGGGAAGTTCTACGAATTCTCGGAGTTTCTGTGCGACGTGGCGAAGGTGGAGGATGTGGGCGCGAGTTTTGCGCATAAGGTGACGGTGCACGATTCGTGTCATTCGCTGCGGGAGTTGGGGATTCGCGAGGGTCCGCGACGGCTGCTGAAAAATGTGCGCGGAATGGAACTGCTGGAGATGAAGAACTCGGATGAGTGCTGCGGGTTCGGGGGAACGTTCGCGGTGAAGTTTGGCATGATCTCGGCGGCGATGGGCGAGACGAAATCGGAGAACGCAATCGACACCGGGGCAGAGTTTGTGACGTCGGTGGACCCGAGCTGCCTGATGCACCTGGATGGTGTGCTGCGAAAGAAGAAAGCAGCTTTGAGGACTATGCACCTGGCCGAGATTCTTGCCAGCGAGGCCGCTCGATGAATCCGGCACAGGAGTTCCTACGTCGAGCGGCGGAGAAATCGGCGGACCTCGCGCATCGGCAAATCATTCGCAAAAACATGGACCATTATGAGGCGCGACTTGCGGTCGGAATGGCGCGCTTCGCGGACTGGGAGTCGGCACGAGAGCAGTGTGCTGCGATCCGGCAGCAGGCAATCGAGCACCTGGATGAGTATCTGATTGAGTTCGAGAAAAATGTAAAAGGCCACGGCGGGCAGGTGTTCTGGGCGGAGAACAGTGAAGAGGCGCGGGGGTATGTGACGGCGCTGGCGCGAGAGCGTGGGGTGAAGCGGGTAGTGAAATCGAAGTCGATGGTGACAGAGGAGATCCATCTCACCTCGGCATTGGAGCAAGAGGGATGCGAGGTGCTGGAGAGCGACCTTGGCGAGTACATCGTGCAATTGCGAAACGAGCCTCCGTATCACATCGTGACGCCGGCGATTCACCTCACACGGAAAGATGTATTTGAGACGTTCCGCGAGAAGCTGCCGAACGTGACTCATGACGATCCGGCGTACCTGGTGAGTGTGGCGCGCAGGGTAATGCGCGAGGCTTTCTTCTCGGCAGAAATGGGAATAACAGGGGCGAACTTCCTGGTCGCTGATGTCGGGATGGTGGCGATCACGACGAACGAAGGCAATGCGCGACTGGGAACAGCGCTGCCGAGGATACACGTGGTGGTCACGGGAATCGAGAAGGTGATTCCGCGGCTGACCGATTTGGCTGTGCTGTGGCCTACTCTGGCCAGCGCCGCGACGGGTCAGTCATTGAGTGCGTACAACACGCTGATCGGCGGACCGCGGCGAGAAGGCGAAGTGGATGGACCGGAAGAGTTCCACGTCGTGCTGGTGGATAACGGGCGAAGTGAGCTGTTGGGCGATCCGGAACAAAGAGAAGTGCTGCGCTGCATCCGCTGCGGCGCGTGTTTGAATAACTGCCCGGTGTATCGGCAGGTCGGGGGCCATACGTACGGCACAACCTATCAAGGGCCGATTGGGAGCGTGCTTACGCCGCACCTGCGCGGAGCAGAGTTCGACCATCTGGCGTTTGCGTCGTCGCTATGCGGTGCGTGTACGAGCGGGTGTCCCGTGAAGATCGATCTTCACCGTCACCTGCTGCAGAATCGCAGGAATGCGGTAGAACGATCTTCAGGAAGTGCGTGGGAAAGAACTGGCTTTCGCGTGTGGCAGTGGGTGATGAGGTCGCCGAGGCGTTTCGCCAGCGTGGGCAGATTGATTCGCTCGCTTGGCCGTTGCGCGAATAGAGTGGGGGTCGATCCTCTCCGTGAATGGACTAAGCATCGCTCACCCCTCGATCTACCAAAGAAGTCGTTCCGGCAGATGTGGAGAGACGGCGATGTCTAACCCTGTAAACCCAAGTCGTGAGCGCATCTTGAGCCGGATTGAAAACGCTCTCGGCGGGCGAAGGCCGACCGCGAACGAGATTGCAAAACGCCCAGTGTTCCCACCGGTTGGCAACCTGTTGGAAAGGTTCGTCGCCGAGTGCAAAGGCAACCTCACGGACTGCTTCCTGGTCGAGAACAATACCCGCGAGAAGTTGCAGGAGCTTCTACGTGACCTGCCCACAGGTCCGATCTTCGCGGAAGACTCGCCAAGGATTCGCGCTGCTCTTTCCGGATTCAATGGATCGCGTCGCTGGTCGAGCGATGGACCGCCTTTCGAAAGCACGCAAGCCACAATCACTGGCGCACACTTGCTGATTGCGCAAACGGGATCGTTGCTGGTGTCGTCGAGTTGTGGGGGAAGGGGGGCATCGGTAGTAGCGCCCGTGCACATCGTCGTCGCGGGATTAAGTCAGATAGTGACCGATCTCGACGAAGCGTTAGCCATCACTTACAAAGAGCAATTGGCAAGGAGCAATTCATTCCTGGGCGTGATTACCGGATGCAGTCGCACAGGCGACATCGAAAAGCTGCTGGTGATTGGGGCGCATGGACCCAAGCGGCTGGTGGTCATTGTCGATAAGAATCGCTAACCAAGAAAAAGGCACGGCCGAAGCCGTGCCTTCCCTAGCGCGAATCGAATCCGACTACTGCTTCGGAGTAACCGGAGGCTGCTCGCTCATGGCAGAGGAAGATTTCTTCGAAGCTTTCGCCGAAGTTTTGGTCGAAGACTTCGAGCTGGCGGCTGCGCCCTTCGTGGTTCCCGCAACCTGCTGCGCATTCTTCAGGTGATCTTCGAGGGTAGGCAGAGTTTGGGCCGCCCAGTTCTTGAGATCGCTGTCTTTTGCGCTGTTCGATTCCTTCTTGAACTCAGCCACGTCTTTCTTGTGGTCCATGACCATGTGCTGCATATACATCTTGTCGAACTGGTCACCAGACAGGCCGGACATCTTATCTTTCATGGCCTTGTCCTTCGCATCCAGGTCGGTCGGCAGGGTCACGCCCTTCTGTTCGGCCAAGGTTTTCAGCTGATCATTGGCCTTCGAATGGTCGTCGACCATGCGCTGTCCGAACTGCTTCACATCGGAGCTGTTGCCTTTTTCGGCGGCTACTTTGCCGAGTTCGACTTCCATCATGCCGCCCTTGGCAGCGTCCATGACGAACTTCTTGTCAGCCGCGCTGAGTTTGGCACTGGCGCTGCTGTTGCTGTCGGAAGAGGCAGCAGCCTTCTTCGACTTGGTATGCTTTGCGGTTGCTGCGGACTGATCGCTGCTGGCCGAAGGGGCAGCCTGATCCTGGGCGGCTGCGCCGAATGAAATGAGACACATCATCGCGGACGCAGCAAGCGCTCCGCGTACTACCTTCTTGAAACTCTCCATGACACTCTCCATTGTGGGGATAACAACGCTTGAGCTGTAAAGCTCCAGATTTAACTTGTGGCGTATGTACTTGGATGGCTCGGGTGCAGGGCGAGATGTCAGTGATCGAGAGTTGCTCAGCTACTCTGGCGTTTGTTGGCGCGAGTTGCCGCCGACAATCAAGAGTGAGCTGCCGAACGGGGCAGGGAAGCGGGTGAAGAGTTTCTGCTCGATTCTCGAAAGGCGATAAAGTGCACGGTTCAGAAAGGCCGGCGGGATTTTTGGATTGCTGGGCTGGGCGTCGCTTAGTGCTTCCCATGCACGTGCCGCGAGTTTCACCGGGAATGGCCACTGATACCAGTAGCGCATTCGATCGATCCGCATGCCGGCTTGAACCGCTTCGCGACGGAAGCTGCGCTTGGTGTACCGCGTGCGGTGATGGTTGAGGTCGTCGTGGGTGGTCCAAATCAGGTTAAAAGCGGGGACTGTGATCAGCAGCTTGCCATTTGCATCGAGCAGAGAGAGTGCATGCCGCAATGCTGCTACCGGATCGGGCAGGTGTTCAATGACATCCAGCATGGTGATGAGGCCGTATTCCCTGCCAGGCTGAAAGTTTGCGTCGAACGGCGCCGTATGGATCTTCTGGCGATGGGAGCCGTTCGGGTTGAGCAGGGCGGAGGAAAACTCAACCCCTTCCACGTTACCGAAACGGCTTAGCTCATCGAAGAAGAGGCCGTCGCCGCAGCCGACGTCAAGGATGTTTCCGAATCCCGAGGGGGCCGCGATTTTGCGCAGGACATCGAGAATCGCGGCCTCGCGCGAGCGCCACCACCAGTGTTGCTCGTAAAGCTTGCGGTATACCTGTCCGTACGATTCGTCCAAATGCTACCTGCGAAGTGCCGCGGAGGAGTTTGCGTCTTGTGAACGATTGGCTGCCAAAGGGGAGCGGATGACGCGCCCGACGATGTAGTTGGGGCGGGCTTTCACTTCTTCGTAAATGCGTCCGACGTACTCGCCGATCACGCCGAGGAAGAGCAGGATGAATCCCGAGAGAAGCGTTACCAGGATTGTGAGCGCAGTGAAGCCACGCGGCGATTGATTCAGGAGAAACTTCGCGTAGACGGCATACAGCGAGAACAGAACGGAGAAGGCGATGCCGAGCAGGCCAAGCACAGTCGCGGCGCGAAGAGGAACAATGGAGAAAGCGAAGATTCCGTCTGACGCAAGTTTTAGCAGGCGCATGGGGCTGTACTTGGTGCGCCCCGAATGGCGTTCGGCGCGCTCGACCGGAATTCCAATCTGCTTGTAGCCCACCCAGGTACGCAGGCCGCGTAGATAACGCTGATGCTCTGGCATGCTGCGGATCTGATCCACGACCCGGCGTGACATCAGACCGAAATCGCCGGAATCGAGAGGAAGGCGGATGTCGGAAAGGGAAGCAATGAGCCGATAAAAGAAGTAGTAGCAGGCGCGCAACCAGAGCGGTTCTTTACGTTTTATTCGCTGCGCAAAGACGACGTCGTAGCCCTGCTGGAATTTTTCCAGGAACTGCGGAATGGTTTCGGGGGTGTCCTGCAGATCGCCATCCATGATGACGACCGCGTCACCGGAGACATGGTCGATGGCAGCGGAAATGGCGGCCTGGTGGCCGAAGTTGCGCGAGAACGAGATAGCACTTACGCGAGAGTCCGATTGCGCGGCTTCTTCGAGTATCGAGAGAGTGCGATCGGTGGAACCGTCGTCGACGAAGATGATTTCGTGCGGGCCGCCGGGGATGGAATCGAGCACGGCGCCGGTTCGTCGAAGCAGTTCGGGCAGCACTGATTCCTCGTTATGAACCGGGATGGCGAGCGACAGCCGCAGGCCTGTCATCGATGAGCGCGTCCTTTGAAATAGATCATATTCCAAAGCGGTACGCCGAACATACCTAAAGGATAGGGCTCGAAAATCTCGGTTTCAAAGTGCTTAGAGAACAGGTCTCGCCAACAGTCGAGCGGACGTGCGTATTTGCCGCGGTCCATTTGAGCGAGCTTGCGCGCGATTCCAGGCTTCTCCGGAGTCACAAGCTCGAGAATGTGAACGTGACCGTCGGGGGTGAGGAGCGTGTTGAGGTGAGACAAGATGCGATCGGTGTTCCGGTCATCGATGTGATGAAGGATGCTGTTCACCAGAATGAAATCGAAACGCGTTCCCGGTTCCGCCCGGTACTGAGTTACGTCGGCAACTTCGAAATTTCCTTTGAAGCGGCGGCGCGCGTTCTCGATGTATTGCGGGTTGAAATCAAGGCCGAGGTAGTAGGCATGTTGAAAATGAGGGGCGTTAGTGCCGGGGCCACAACCCACGTCGAGAACCCGGCGGACTTCGCGAAGATCATTATGAGAAAGAACCGGTTCAAGTTTACGGTTGGCGAAAGGCGTCTGCCATAGCCGGTAAACGAGCGGATTTTCGAGAAGCGCTTCGGTCAGACTCACTGCTTCCACCTTACCTCAAAATGGCCGAGGGTGCGCGAGTTCGGGAAGCGTCCACGAAGCTCCTGTACGAGTGCCGGATCAAGCGCATTCGAAAAGGACGGCGTGCCAAGTTTGTTCAAGCCTGTTTCGTCCGGTGTTTTGAGGACGATCACGTTTACAGCGTGCGCTTCGAGATCGTTGATTAATTGCCCGTTGCGCAGGGAGGCGTCTCCAAAGAAGTCGAAGAGGGAACGTGATGTGCTCTGCAGACCGGAAAGGAAGTAGATTTCCGGCGCGTCGATGGCGGCGAAGGTGTATTGACCCTGCCGATGTTGTTGCATCGTGCCGATGACTTCGTGATATTCGGCGGCCTGTTGAGGATTAATGCGGAGTCCGCCGGAGCGGGGTATGTCGAGCTTGACGACCGGGTTGAGTCCGGTTGTGTAGAGGCCCATCGCGTTTACGTAAGAAGGCGTGACCCGCAGAACAAAGAAGCCGAGGTAGGCCAGGGTGATGGCAGCAAAGAGGAAGCGGGAGTGGTTCGGATTTTGAGTGCCGTAGGCCGTCCAGACAAGAACTGCAAGGGGCAGAACGTAAACCAGATAGATGGGAGCCGCGTAGGGGTATTGGACGAGGCTGCACAGAGCCAGCGTGGCAGTTAGAGCGAAGACTCGCGATCCGACTTCTGTGGCGAACGCAACTGCGCAGGTGGTGACCGGGACCAGCAACACCAGCGCGAACCACAGGAAATGGTAAGTGCCCTTCTGGAAGCCGGATACGATCACCGCGATGATTAACAGTGTTCCGATTGCGATCTTCGCAGGTGAGCGCAAAGGGGTATGCAAGTTTCTTGCCTTGATCAGTGCGAACGCAAGCAGTGCGGTTGCCAGCAGGTTCACCCACTTCAAGCTCGCTGGCTCACGGAAGGCGAACGTCAGTCGCTTTGTTGGCAGAATGAAGACGCCTTCGATCCAGGAATGCAGCGAATGCGAAGCGAAGTAGGGAATGAGGAAGAGCACGACAGGGATGGCGAATCCGATCAGCAGAGGGAGTGCATCATAGATCAGCCGCCGAAGGCGCGCAGGCTGCCTGGTGTAAGTGCGTCGAAATTCTCGCGTGACTGTCAGAGCCGAGAGTGCCACTCCCGGGACGACGAAGTGGATGAGGTAACGGGGGTCGAGCTTCCAGTTAATCAGCTTCAGGAGAGCGACACAAAACAGCGCGCATCCTAAAGCAATGAGAAAACTGAAAGGTCTAATACGCGTGAAAGTTTCACTGCGAAGATCAGTTTCCTGTTCGTGATAG
>DASTGW010000361.1:0-3291 GCA_035718705.1 Terriglobales bacterium
GATACGAGTATGCGCATGATACCGACGAGAAAATTACCTCGATGGAGTGCATGCCGGATAACTTGCGAGGACGACGCTACTATCATCCGACGGATCAGGGTGTAGAGAAGCGGATCAAAGAGAGGATGGAGGAGATTCGCAGGATAAAGAACAAGTAGTCAGTCGTTAGTAAATAGTATTTGGTCGTGCAGGGCCAACGACTTTCACGGACCTAAATACTAAGTGCTAGTTACTAACGACTGATTCTTCTGTGTTCCACCAGAATGCAGCGATCCATCACTACGAAAAGTCCTGCCTGGCGGGCCTTTTCGGCGGCTGCTTCGTGGATCACGCCTTCTTGCATCCAGATCGCTGGAGCCTTGATCTGTATCGCCTGATCAACAACGGGTGGCACAAATTCCGAACGGCGGAACACGTTCACGATGTCGACCTTCTCAGGCACATCGAGGAGTGACGGATAGCTTTTCTCCCCCAGCACTTCGTCGCACTCGGGATTCACAGGGATGATGCGAAAGCCTTGCGACTGCATGTAGGCCGAAACCCCGTGACTCGGCCGCATCGGGTTGTCGGACAAGCCAACCACGGCGATTGTCTTGGCACGCTGCAATAATTCCTTGATCTGGTCCATAGATTATTTTGCGATGGTTTTTTCTTTGAAGAGTTTGAACGCCACTTTTCGCAGCGTATCCGAGACGTTCTTGTTGGCCGACAAGTTGCGGAGATCCTGAACTAGAAGGTTCTTGATTAATCCCAGGCTCAGATCGAGCGGGCACCGCGGATTCGATGTGAGTGCTCGCACCACTGGATAGAGCTTCATGAACTTGCGTTTGGCAGCGATGCCGCGGAGCACATTTTCCTGCACGTTCTTCATCGCGGCAAAAGTTTCGACTTCCTGGTCGGTCAGTTTGGGACACTCGAGCACTGCCGAGGATACGACTTTACATCCGTCGCGTATGAGGATGAAGCGCTCCTCACGGTTGCCCTTCATTGCCAACTGAACTCGATCGTTCACAGCCATCTTGGAAATTTTCTGCAGCGGCGACATGCGCTCTGGCTTTTCATCCTCAGGAGCCGCGGCGTGGGTCAATTCGCGCTTCTCATCTTCGGACAGATCTGTCAGTTCGAAGGCTTTCGCCCGTTCTGCCTCGATTTCTGCCGCGTGCTCTTTCATGTAGCTGGCAACCTCGGACTCGATGGCCAATAAATCTTCGGAAGACACATCGGAAGGTCGCAGCGCATGAAGTTCTGCTTCCACTTGCAGTTTTTGTTCGGACTCGATCGCCGGATTTTCGTGCAACACTCGTAACACTTCGGCATCAGCGCGAACTCGTTTACTGGAAATCATGGCGCTGAGCACATCTCGCGAATGACTCTGCGCGAGTTCCAGCAGCATCTTTTGCGGGAAAGAGGGATTCTGCAGCAAGGCCGGAAGCAAAGCCGGACGCACATTCCCGGGAGCCCCGAGATACTGCAACACTTCCACGGGCGTACTCGGATCACCAGCGATGGCCAGCATTGAAGTGGTGTCGAATCCGGCCAGCGACAATCTTGCCTGCTCGCCGAACATGGAATGTCCGCTGAGATAAACCAGAATTTCGACAATTTCCGAAGCGGGGAGGGAAAGTGCACCGCGTGCCGCCGAGCGCATCACCGTTGCCGGGACGGCCGACTGCTTGATCAACTCGATCATCCGCGACACGGATTCACGCTCCGGCCATCTATGTTCGTGCGTTTCTCAAGCTTGGCCACCAATCGATCAAGTTCCCGCACCAGGCGTTCGTGGCCGCGGGCAAACTGCTTGATGGGCCGCTTCTGCTCGGCATAGCGAAAGGCGTCCACCAGCGTGCGGTAATACCACATGGTTCCGTCTTTACGAGCGCGGAAGCGCAGGAAGACCGCGTCTCCCTGTTCGATGTAATCCAGCAGAATTGTGCGGGAGTTGTGTACTTTGTCGGCGAGCGAGACGATGCGCGTCTCTTCGTCGGAATGCTCGCGAAGGTGCTCAATGTATTTCGTCTTGCGATCGCACCAACTCACGCGGGTATGGCCGCCGAAATCGTCGGTGCATCCTTCCACGATGTGGGCAACTCGCGTTCCGAAGCGCTGACGGATCTTCTCCAGCGTCTGCATGCCGCCTTGATCCTCCACGGCATCGTGCAACAGGGCTGCAATGGCCATATCTTCGTCGCCACCGGCCTCGAGCACAAGAGAAGCAACGCCCAATAAGTGAGAGATATACGGAATCTCGCCTTCGCCTTTCCGGGTTTGCAAGCAGTGGAGTTCGGCGGTGAACACCAGCGCATCATTGAACCGTTCCGTTAGACGAGGTTTCTGGGCAATCGCAGTCATGCTTTCACATCCGAATGACAATTATCGCAACACGAGGTTTGATCGGGAGATAGCAAGGCCGATTCGCAACCGCAACTCTTCCCGCGAACGCCGTCGATTCCTTCTTTGGCAATAATGGGAACCATGATCAACGCAGCCAGTGGATCCGCCCACCACCATCCGACCAGGATATTGAGACCCAGGCCGCCCAGCAGGATCGCCGACAAGTATGCACAGATGTCAGTTTGGCGGGAATCGGCATGCATCGCTCCACTGTTCAATCCCCGTGCCACTCTTCTCTTTGCCCGGGCGAGGAGTGGCATCACGATAAGAGATGCAACGGCAAGAAGGATGCCGGGGACACTGTGCTGTGGTGCCTCTCGCTTCAGCAGAGTTTCCGCCGCTTCCCACGCCACGTATGCTGCCAGCAACAAAAAGCTGATTCCTACCAATCGCAACGCGATTTGTTCGATTCGTTCGCGTCGATGTGCTTCCCCGTCGCTTCGCAAGCGCCAGACCAGCACACCGCCCGAAAGACATTCGATGATGGAATCAAAGCCAAAACCGACCAGCGCGATGCTACCGGCAATTACCCCGGCAAAAATCGCAATCAGCGCTTCGAGAGAATTCCAGCCAAGCGTCAGGTATTCGAGGCGCAGCCCTCGGCGAACGATCGTTTCTCTCGCTAGGATTTGTGCACCTATAGCCATGGCTATGCCGGCACCGCTTTCCCACTCTGGCCTTCATCGCGCCGCATCAGCAGGTATCCGCGGATGAGAGCTTGCAGATCGCCATCGAGTACGCGGTCAGGATCGGTGACCTCAACCTTCGTGCGATGGTCTTTCACCAGTCGGTAGGGAGCAAGCACGTAGGACCGGATCTGCGAGCCGAAGTCGATATCCAGTTTGGAGTCCTCGATTTTCTTCGTGACGGCGCGCTTTTTCTCCAACTCAAACTCGTAGA
>DASTGW010000362.1:0-3657 GCA_035718705.1 Terriglobales bacterium
CGGTAGTGCACCCGCCTCCCCTGACGACGCTTAAGCAGAACAATACCCACCGACTGATTCCTTCCCGCTACGCCGAAGAAGGCGTGCTCTCCGAACTCACCGACAGTGCCCGCGAGCTCGATCTACTCTACGAACTCGACGGCGCGACGAATCAGCGACTCATTGCCGAGAGTGGCCGTGCTCCCGGAATCAGCCTGCATGAGCTTGTGTTTGGCATCCCGTACGCGAACATCATCAACGCGGCATTCTGTCATCCGCGTCCGACGGGCGGCCGCTTCAACAGTTCGACGCGGGGTGCGTGGTATGCGGGATTCGAGCGGACCACTTCGGTGAAAGAAGTCACCTACCATCTCGGCGTATGGCTGAATGAAGTGCACTGGAAGCCGGAGGACTGGGACACGCCGCAGGTCTTTTCCTACGCCGAGTTTCTGGCGGACTTTCGCGGCGACTTTCACGACCTGCGCGAAAAACAGAAGACATTTCGCGATTGCCTGGAGAACGACTACGCTTCCCCGCAGGCGCTGGCGGCGAAGCTTCTTTCCGAAGGCTCGCTGGGAATTGTGTATCCTAGCGTGCGCTGTAAAGGGACCTGCATTGCGTGTTTTCGTCCGGCGATGGTGACGAACGTGAGGCGCGGATTAACGGCCGAGTTCACCTATGCGTCGCCGATCGGCGGACCGAAGGTAAAGGTGGCGTGAAGAAGCCTCCCATCGCGGTTATTCTCATTGCCGCTCTATATATCGTCGCCGGCTCGGCTGGTCTGATCTATCACCTGCGCGAATGGAGTTCGCCTTCGCACACGCATAACGAGCTTCTGGGGATGTCGCTGGTGCGCGCGCTGGCGATCGTGGCGGGAGTCTTCCTGCTGCTGCGGAAGAACTGGGCGCGAGGGCTCGCGCTTGTCTGGATCGCCTTTCATGTCGTCATTGGCGCCATGCACGACCTGATGAGCCTGGTCATTCATGCCATGCTGATGGTGATCGTCATGGTGGCGCTGTTCTCGCCCAAATCAGAGGCGTACTTTTCTGGAAAAACTACGGAAAGCTAGTTAGCGCTTGTACTGCTCAGGTTGCGGACCTTTTTCGAGCGTCTCGCGATCCCAGATAGCACCTTCGCGCGAGTAAGCGGCGAGTTCGAAATCCTGTGTGAGCTCGAGCGCATCGACGGGGCAGGCGTCTTCGCAAAGTCCACAGAACATGCAGCGGCTCAGGTCGTAGGTGAAGTGCGTGAGTTCCTTGCGGCGGGTAACTTCGTTGCGGACGGAGCCGACGACGATGAGATTTTCCGGGCAGGCGACCGCACAAAGGTCGCAGGCGATGCAGAGTGTCTCGTTGGTCTCGGGATGGACGTTCAAGCGGGGCGCGCCGCGGTAGCGCTCGGCTACCTGCGGCCGCTCCAGAGGATACTGCTCAGTGTAGATCTGCTTGGGTGACTGGTATCGGAAAGTCACCGAGAGACCTTTGAGCAAATCCAGCAACAACACCCGCTTGAGTGTTTTTTTAAGCCGCATGATCCACATCTTCGAGAACGGAACTTGCGGCTAGTTTAGCAAGACCGGTTACTTCTTGCACGATCCCAGATCTTTGGCAGTACCGCTGATCTGGATGGCCTTCCCGCCGAAGTCCTCGCCGGTGACTTCCACGTTGTGTCCGATGAGCTTCCAGACAGCGCGGGTGTCGCCCTGGAGGCGGTAGTCCTTGCCACTGCTTTTGAATTTCAAGTTGTTCGGATCACCCGAAACGCAGCCTTGGAAGGTCTGCCCGGCAGAGGCCGCCTGGGAAGAGGCGGTATCCGCTGTGGAAGATGAGGCGGCAGGCGCGCCGACAGCCCCTGTCTGCGGAGTTCCGGCCTGAGGAGTGCCCTTGTCTTCGGTCGTCGCAGCTTGCGCTTGCGTAGCGTTGGCGGCGGCTCCGGCGGTTCCGCCCTGCTGGGTGGAGGCAGTGGACTGGGTGTTCGCCGGTACACCGGTTGCGTCGGCAGACGGCTGCGCGCTGCTGCTAGGGCTGGCGTTTGCGGACGTCTGTCCCGCGCCTACAGCGGCCGCTGGCGAACCGGCTTGCGCGTTCGGAGTGGCGGTGGAAGCCTGCGAGTTGGCACCGGTCATCGCTGTATTGGAAGCGGCGGCATTGGACGCGGTCTGCGAAGAGGTGGCTGCAGCAGCGCCAGGTTGAGCCGGAGCGCCATTGGTCGCCATCTGATCAGGCGTACCGCAGGTCTGACCGGAGTCCTTGACGGTGGACGCATAGAAGATGGTCTTGCCGCCCTGGCTGTCCTTCGGGTCGGGTACGCCCTGGATTTGGACGACCTTGTTGGCGTGCTGATCCAGTTCGGCGCCGTTGCCGCGGATCTGGTACTTGGCCTGAGTAGCCGAATCGCTCAGCTGATAATTGGCGAAGCCACGGGTCATGCATCCGGAGATTTCGTTCTTCGCGGATGTGGCCGCTGGTGCGCTGGTCTGTGGGGTGGTGCTGTTAGCCGTCTGACCAGCCTGCGCGGGCTGAGCTGGTTGCGCCTGCGAGGTGGAAGGCGCTGGGTTGCCGGGCTGAGCAGCCTGCGGCGTTGAGCTATTCGTCGCCTGGCCCCAGGCGGCAGCGGCGGTGAATACACATGTAGTCAGTACAATCTGGAAACGATTCATTTAGCGACCCCAATCGACAGTTTTCAGGCTAACTGCCACGGTGATTTAGACTTCGTGAAGAACAAGGCCCGTCCACAAGCGTGGAAGAAACCCCTTAATCCCTTCGATGCGGAGACTGAAAGGCGTGTGGTCTTGGAATGATGAAACCAGACAGCGAAATGAGCACCCCTGAATCAATGACGCCGGAGTTTAATATGCCGGAGCCTTATATGGAAGAGGCGTTGCGGGAAGCGCAGCGTGCAGCCGCTCTGGGCGAAGTTCCTGTAGGCGCCATCGTGGTGCAGGAGGGCCGAATTGTCGGACGCGGATGGAATCGACCAATCAGCGAGAACGATCCGACAGCGCATGCGGAGATCATGGCGTTGCGCGAGGCAGGAAAGTCGCTCGGTAACTATCGGCTAAGCGATTGCGATCTGTACGTCACGATGGAGCCATGTGCGATGTGCGCAGGGGCGATCGTCCACGCGCGAATAAGAAGGCTGGTGTACGGGGCCGATGATCCGAAAGCCGGAGCAGTGAAGCTGGTGCTTGAGGATGAGCGGTTGAATCATCGCGTGGAAGTGGCAAAGGGCATTCTTGCCGGACGGAGCATGGAACTGCTGCAGTCCTTCTTTCGAGAGCGAAGAAAAAAGAGCGGTGGCGAGTCCTGAAGAATCTGTGCTCGTGAGGGCCATCGATTGAAGCGAACTCTGCTGGTACGCCTCGGAATTCGTCATCCTATTTTTCTGGCTCCCCTGGCGGGAGGGCCATCCACTCCTGAATTAGCGGCAGCCGTGTCGAATGCAGGAGGGCTCGGTGCGTTGGGGCTCGAGTATCTGACGGTAGAGCAGATGCGCTACCAGATTCGGCGAAGTAGAGAGCTCAGTCGAGGACCACTGAATCTGAACTTGTTTGCTCCGGTAACCAGGCAGGCGGGCGGCGCAGGTGATGTAGACGCGATCCTTCGCAAGTTGGAGCCGATTCATCGCGAGCTGGGCATTGCTCCGCCGGAAGCACCACAACCTTCGACCGACGATTTC
>DASTGW010000363.1:0-5288 GCA_035718705.1 Terriglobales bacterium
TTTTTCTTTGTCATTCCGAGGAGCGACGCGACGAGGAATCCCTACCCCACCACGACAGCCCCCGGTAAGCCACCGCAGTACTCCCTTTGTCATTCCGAGCGTTAGCGAGGGACCCCTACCCGCACCGCCAGTGCTCGTGCGGGTTTTTCCTTCCTTCCCTCTGTGCCTCTGAGTCTCTGTGCTGAGTTTTATTTTTGGAAATTTGGCAGGTCACCAACCTGAACTTGCTATTCTGAATACATAAGGTGGTGAAAGACGCTTTTTTCAGAGCGCCCTCGCCACCTTTCGTTCTTTTACAACTGAATGCGACGACCAAGGGTTCTACCGAGAACCGACAACCGATGACCTGACAACCGCCTTGCGGGATCCCTGGAAACTGGATGCTTGCAAGTCCTTTGTTTTGTTGGTCTATGAAATAACTCCTTTGTTATCATGATCCGTGGGGGAGGGGGTATCGTCTGTCCCGCAAAATCCTTAGAATCAATGACTTCGCCGCAAGTCATTGACTCACATAGATCGACGGATCAAACCTTGTAAGCCACTGATTCCAATAGATCGACCTAGGGGGGAACCCCTCCTGCACCAGTCCAAAAACGGGAATTGAGGTATCGCGGGTGCCCTATTCAACCGTCGTTGAGTGGGGCTTTTGCCGCTGGCTGCTGGCCGTTCGGTCGCACTCGTCCGACGACTGGGTGAGCAACGACCCCGATACCCCACGGTATCCCCGGTATACCGTGCGTAAGTTATTGATTCCAATAGTATGCACGGTATAGGGGTATACCGATACTGGGTACTGGATACTGGCTACTGGTTACTCGTCTGCGATAATGCCACTTCGGAGGAAGCATGTCAGACGTTGTCGCCACCAAAGACGCACCCCAGGCAATCGGCCCTTATTCGCAAGCCATCAAGTCCGGCGGATTTCTTTTCAGCTCCGGTCAGATCGCCATCGATCCTTCCACCGGACAAGTGATCGAAGGCGACGTTGCCGCCCAGACCGAGCGCGTGATGAAGAACCTCGCCGCGATCCTCAAAGCCGCCGGATTGAGCCTGAACAACGTCGTCAAGACAACCGTCTTCCTGAAGAGCATGGGTGACTTCGCCACCATGAACGAAATTTACGGCCGCCATTTCGGCGAACATCGCCCCGCTCGCTCCACCGTCGAAGTCGCGCGTCTGCCGAAAGACGTGCTCGTCGAAATCGACGTGATCGCCGAGCTTTAGTCAAAAAGAAAAACGCCTCCGATTCGGAGGCGTTTGTAATTCCAAATGCTGCTATTTCACCGTCGCAGTGAAAACTTCCTCCATGGTCAGATTTCCGCGACATCCGCTCGACGCAACCTGGTTGAAGCGGCTGTCGGTCCAGATCGGATGCGAGTATCCGCCATAAGAGGCGAGTCCTGAATAATCGCCTTGCTGGTTGCCATAGTTGATGGCGCTGCACGGGAACAGTCCATCGCAATCGTGCTCACTCGAGCTGCCCGTCGTTACCCGCGTGTTCGGCGAACGGAACGTCGCGCCTCCGTCTTTCGACTGCGTGAAGTAGATGTCCGTCATGTAACGAGACAACGTTGTGTCATTACGCGTGTCATAGAACGATAGGTTCACGTCGCCCGTGACCGGATCCACCGCAAGCCAATGATTGAACCGATCTACCGGGAAGCCGAACTGATCGGTAACAGCAACCGGTTGCGACCACGTCGATCCACGATCGTCCGAGTACGACAGGAAAATGTCGGTGTCGCCGCCGGAAGTCAGGTCCATCCACGAGCAGTACAAACGTCCGCGATGCGACGAGTTCGAGCGGTCCGCATCGCATGAGGGATAAACCAGCGCGCCGCGGCTGAACTCGGCTGGAATGCCGATGTCAAACGGCAGACGCTTCGATGCGACGACGGTCTCGCGGTCCCACGTTTGTCCGCCATCGAACGAGCGGTTGAACGAAATCGTGTTGGCCGAATAGTTGTTCCACGCAAGATAGAGCGTTCCATCGGGCCCGACGAATGGTGACGCTCCGATCGAGCGTCCCGGACCTTGCGGATCATCGGCGCGTGTCACGTTCCAGGTCTTTCCGCCGTCACTGGAAGCAGCCATGCGCATTCCACCGGCTGTAGAGCCGCCAGAGGATGCGTCCCACGCGAGATAGACGTTGTCGCGGAACGGACTCGTCGGGTTTGTGTCCGTCGTAATCATCGGCTTGTCATTGAAGTGATCGCTGCCGCTCGAGAAGCTGAAGAACGACACTGTCGGATACGTCTTTCCGCCGTCGATCGATTTCGCGACTCCCAACTCGGAACCGTTAACCCCGTTTCCGTTGGAGAAGAAAACAACAATGTAGCCGTAATAGGCGTTGCCTTTCGTGTCGAAGGCGAGCGTGGGATCAGAACCAAAGTCGACGCCGTTCTTGCCGATCGCAGGCGGCAACGGAAGATCGACACCGCCCCAAGTCGAGCCGTTATCCGTCGAGTAGTATCCGCGCATCGGAAGGCGAAAGATTTCGTTCGAGCCGCCCGCGAGGTTCTTCGGATTCGCAGGATTGATCGTCACGAACGTCTCACTTTGCGGACCGCACTCGTTCGAGACATCCACATTGGACTTTACCGTCGTCGAAGTGGTTCTGCCGCCGCCGGTGGAAGCGCCGTTGTTCAGCAGGTATTCGTATTTATCCCACCAGTTTGGAACGCTGGTGTTGTCGGTGAGATTGCCGTTTTGTGCCGCGCCGGATAACGAAAACGCCAGCGCGCCTGCCGCAGCCAATAAAAATCTTGCTGTTCGCATTTATGTTCCTCGGGGGAAGAAGTTTACGTTCGAAGTGGGGTGAAATTACACCACAGATGAGGGCCCGAAACTAGTGGTGATAGTAGAAAAAGGCCGCTTAGGAAGCGGCCTAATCAGGATGGGCTAATACTCGCGGGCGTTAATCGCCAGCAACCGCGAGATTCTTTCCGGTCAGCTTGTCCTTGTAAACGACTCCGCCTTTCATCACGAAACCTACGTCCTGCATCTTGGTGATGTCCTGCAGCGGATCGCCCGATACGGCGATGATGTCAGCCAACTTTCCAGCTTCCAATGTTCCGACATCTTTTGCGCGTCCGATGAGATCTGCCGAGTTGAACGTTGCCGTGCGCAGCGCCTGTGCCGGTGACATTCCGAACTTCACCATTGTCGCCAGCTGCCGTGCATTGTCGCCGTGCGGATAAACGCCAGCATCCGTGCCAAACGCCATCTTCACGCCGGCTTTGAACGCCTTCTCGAAGTTCTCGCGCTGCAGGCGACCGACCATTTTCTCCTTGTCGATGTTCTCCTGCGGCAAGCCGAACTTGATCGCCTCGCCGAGCAGATAGTCGTCGTTGTAGATATCCATGTCGAAGTACGTTCCGTGTTCCTTCGCCAGGCGAATACCTTCGTCATCCACCAGTGACGCATGTTCGATGGAATCGATACCCGCCAGAATGGCGCGCTTGATTCCTTCGGCGCCATGCGCGTGAGACGCAATCTTGCGTCCCGCGGCATGAGCTTCGTCCGCTGCTGCCTTCAATTCTTCCAGCGTGTACTGCGGCGCGCCCGGATTGTCACCTTTCGACAGCACTCCGCCCGTCGACATGATCTTGATCACATCGACGCTGTATTTCACCTGCGCGCGCACCGTATGGCGAATCTGGTCGACGCCATCGGCGATACTGAAACCGCGCTCTTCCGGGAACCAGTTGTAAGCCACTTCTGGCGCGTAGTTGTTCAGGTCACCGTGTCCGCCGGTAATCGAGATCGGCGGACCCGAAGCCACGATCCGCGGCCCAACCAGGTCTCCGCGATTAATGGCATTCCTCAGATCCACAGCAAGAAACGCAATCGAGCCCACATCGCGCACGCTGGTGAAGCCAGCCATCAGCGTACGGCGCGCATTGGTTGCTCCGTTGAAGGCGCTGTCGAAAGGTGTGTCCTTAAAATCGTAGATTTCGGCGTAATGATCGGCACGCGCTCCTAAGTGCGTGTGACAGTCGATCAGCCCCGGAAGCACTGTGGAATTCGAAAGGTCGATCACGGTCGCCCCGTTTGGAATCTGCACCTCGCCTGCCGGAGCAACCCGCTGGATGCGATCGCCTTCCACCACAATGACGACGTTATTGCGGACGCTGTCGCTCATCGAGTCGAACAGTCGTCCAGCGCGGATATAAGTGAACTGTGATGAGTGCTGCGGAGGATTCTGTGCGGTGGTGAAGGTGGTAAGCAGTGACAGCAGAACCACCCAAAGGGCGCGCTTCATGTTCGTATGAGATCTCCTGCGAGAAGAGGTTGATGAACTTGTAAAGAGATCGGGCCAATAAGTCAACCAAACAACAAGTGACCGCGCTCACCAGCTGCGGTTCATCTGAATGCTATTCTGGTGGGTGCTGCCAATGCCAAAACCGAAGATAGGGATCGTGGGCGCGCTGCGCGGAGTGGCAGCGCTCATCGTCTGCTGGTACCACTTCACCTACGGTCAGGATTGGTGGATCCGCGCTTCCGGCAAGTACGGCTGGCTCGGCGTGCACATGTTCTTCGTCATCTCGGGCTTCATTATTCCGTACAGCCTGTATCAGTATCGCTATTCCATCCGCGATTATTTCCGATTCCTGGGCAAGCGCCTGGCGCGGCTGCATCCGCCTTATCTGGCTTCGATTGTGGTCGTGATCGTCTTTGGCTGGCTGATGATGCTGGTTCCGGCTTTCCACGCGAAGGCGCCTGATACATCCTGGCAATCATTAGTGGCGCACTTCTTCTACCTGAATGATCTCGTCGGGCGTCCGTGGCTGAATGTCGTGTACTGGACGCTCAGCATCGAGTTGCAGTGGTACCTGCTGCTCGGTCTGACTTTTCCATTGCTCGCCGACCGGCGCTGGACGTGGCAGATCGCCGGAGCGCTGGTCGTACTGCTCGGACACCGGTTGATCCTGCCCGACCGGATCATCTTTCATATCGCGCCGGTATTCCTGATTGGTGTTTTCGTCTTTCAGTACAAGATGGGCCTGAGCAGTGTATGGCGGATGCTGATTTCCATCGGCGCCATGTTTGCCATCATGCGCGTGCCGATAGGATTACCGGTTTCACTCGTATCGTTGCTGAGCGGACTCACCATAGCCTTCGTCACCTTTGAAAATCGTTACGCGAATCGGCTTGGCGAAGTCAGCTATTCGCTCTACTTGCTGCATATTCCAGTGGGCCTGCGCATCATCGACTTCATGTCGCGCATTCCGTTCTCCTCTTATTACCTTGTGGTGATTGACGTCCTGGCTGTCGCGGGCTCGCTT
>DASTGW010000364.1:0-4306 GCA_035718705.1 Terriglobales bacterium
GGCAAGCTGACGCCGGAAGACTTTGTTCCGACGCTCGATTACGACGCCGATATTTCGCTGGCGGACGTTTGCTCGCAGCTTTACGACGCGGTACAAGAGCTGCAACCGTATGGCATGGGGAATCCCGAACCGGTGTTCGGCGCGCGCGGGGTAAACGTGACACTTCCGCCGAAGATCATCAAGGACAAGCACCTGAAGCTACGCGTGGCGCAACCGAACGGAACCCAAAACCGGCGCTCATGGCAGGCGATGGCATGGCGTATGGCGGAGCGCGTGGCGGCGGACCCGCTGGTGGTGGGCGACCAGATCGATGTGGCGTTCACGCTGGAGCACAATGACCATCCGGACTTCGGCGGGCTGGAACTAAGGGTATGTGATTACCAACGGGCTACCCTGTCGCACGCGGCCTCCTCTCCGTTGTAAATTGCTACCAATGCATTGCAAAAAGTTGTGGGTGGGAGTGCTGTTGCTGGGCGGAACTGCGTTTTCGCAGAGCAAGCCTGTTTCTTCGAGCGACATCGGCGAGATTGCTATAGGCCGTTTTGAGCCTGCGAGCTCGGCGAGTTCTGCTGATTCTTACGAGATCTACGTGCTGCGCGAAGAAGGCGATCGGACCGCGGTAAGGCGAGTGACGATTACGCCTCCGACGGGCTGCCTGAGTCCGGTGAAGGTGGAGTATGCGGAGGGCAGCGCGTCGAAGAAGGTTCGCGAACTGCTGGACAATCACAATCCGTGTGCGCTTTCAGAAAAAGATATGCGCACGGAGTTGAAGCATTGCAAGAACTGTCCGGTGTTCAGCGGCGGGAATATCCTGTTGCATGCGCAGTGCGGCGAAGAGCCAAGAACGATGCGAGCCGAAATACTGGATCGCGAACTGTTCGACGCCGATCCCATAGCGGCGAAGCGTACATGGACAATGCAATTCCTTCAAGGTCTCGACCTGACGGTCGGGCCGAACGGGATGGACAAGCCGGAGAATTCGTCGGCGGCGAGCAAGGCGTTACTGGCGGATGTGGCGGCGGGTAAGTACGACAATCTGTTCTTCAACACACCGGAACGGCCGTCGAATCTGGCGAAGCAGACGGGACATCCGACGACGTGGCCGCAGGTGGAAATTGCTGACGTGGAACCGCTGCAGCCCGAAATGTCGAAGATGCCTGAGTATCCGCTGCGGGCAAGAGCGGCGAGCGTCGAAGGAACGGTGGTGGCGAAAGCGTCGGTGGACCAGCAGGGCATGGTGACATCGGTGGAGATTGAGAGCGGGCATCCGATGTTGAGAAACAGCGTGCAGCAGGCCGTGAGCCAGTGGAAGTTTCCGGCGACGCTGGGGCAGCAGGATGTGGAAGTGAAGGTGGCGTTCAAGACGCACTGCACGGAGTAAAGCGCCACGGATTACACGGATTTACGCGGATAAACCTTTTTATAGTTATTGTTGGTGAGTGGGCGATCTGTGGCGTTACTTCAAATGCTCGTTGCGAGTGAGGCGTAGGCGGTAGTACTTGGTGTCCTGGATCATGCGCGGGAAGGCGGGTGGGAGTTCTTCCGGCGCGATTGCCTCGAAACCATTTTTCTCGTAGAAGCGCTGGGCGGCGCGGAACTTTTCGGTGGTGCCGAGAAAGATTTCCTGGAAGCCGCGTTCTTTGCTTTCCTTCAACAATCTCTTCAGAAGCGCATGTGCGATGCCGTGCTCCTTGCCGCGGTAGTCAGGGTGGACGAACATCTTGCGGAGCGCGCCTTGATGGTTGCCGATGTCGCGAAGGGCGATCGTTCCAACCACTTTGCCGTTATCGGTCGCGACCCAGAAGTCGCCTTTTCCTTGGCGATAGAAGCCCTCAATGTCGAAGAGATCAGGCTGTTCGTCGAGGGTGATGGGGATGGAAAACTCTCCGGCTTGAATGCCGATGATGAGCGAGTTGACGTCGGCTTGCAACGAGTCGTGGTGGGGGACGATCTCCATGGGGAAGAGATGAACTGCGCCTTGTGCTGGGCGCAAAAAGAAAGCGCGGACAAGGTGTCCGCGCTACGGCCGGCGAGAGGCCGGCGCTAAGTTAGTGCTTACTTGCTGCCGCCAGTGGTGGAGGCAGAAGGCGTGGCGGCGACGTTGGTGCGAAGCAGTTCGCCGTTCGGCTTCTCAATGGGCTTGCGTGGGAGCATCTGGTCACGCATAGCCGCGTTGTAAACGAACGAGGCCATGATTACGGCAGCTTGCATCAGGTCTTCTTTTTGAGCGCGCTCGTAGACGTCGAGATTCGAGTGATGGGTGAGCGTGTCGTACTCGATGGGGTCTTGGATGAACTGGAACCCCGGGATGTCGACGGCGTCGAAGGAGAGGTGGTCGGTGCCGGTGGTGTTGCGCATCGTCACTGAGGTTGCGCCGAGGTCGGAGAAGGGTTCAAACCACTTCTCGAAGATGGGGCGAACGGCAGCGTTCTCCTGGCAATAGATGCCGCGGATTTTTCCGGTACCGTTGTCGAGGTTGAAGTAGGCAGCGACTTTGGACTGGTCAGGCTTGAGCGTGAGTTTACCAAGTGGGCGGAGATATTCGGGCGTGTCGGGATTCATGCCGGCCAGCAGGACGCGATCGCGTTGACCGAAGTGCTGGGTGACGTAACCCTTCGAGCCGAGCAGACCTTGTTCTTCGCCGCTCCAGAGGCCGATGCGGATGGTGCGTCGAGGATGAATGTCGAGGGCTTTCAGGATGCGAACGGCTTCCATCGCGACGGCAACGCCGGCGGCGTTATCCGTGGTGCCGGTTCCGGCGTGCCAGGAGTCGAGGTGTCCGCCGAGCATGACGATTTCGTCTTTCTTGTCGGTGCCGGGGATTTCAGCGATGGTGTCGAAGTTGGGGACGTTGTCGTAAATCTTGTTCTGAACGTTGAGCTCAAGCTGCACGGGCACGTTGCGGGCGAGCAGGCGCGCGAGGCGTCCGTAGTGCTCGGTGGCCATGACGAGGGAAGGAATGCCGAGAGGCTCTTCTGACTTGTAGGCTTGGGTGCCCTGCACGAAGATGGCGCCAGCGTCGCCGTGACTGGCTTCGATGGAGGCGAGCGCTTTTTCTTCCACGAGGAATTTGCCGATCTGCTTCTGGAGGGCGCGCATGGCGAGGATCTGCATGCGCATGCTTTCCATGCGGCTGGAGACGGAGTAGTTCACGAGGTCAGCGAGTTTCTTGGTGTCGTAGCGCTCGGATTCGGCTTCTTCGTGGAGCTTGGATTCGCGCGGCGTGCCGACGAGGACGATCTTTCCCGCTAGTTTGCCTCGGTACTTCTCGAGGTCTTCGGGCTTCTCGACCTTGATGAGGACGACGTCGGCTTTTACTGCGCCGTTGGTGCCGGGAGTCCAGGCTTTGGGAAGAGCGTAGAGCATGTTGGTGTCGGGCGCGACCATGCGGACGGAGACGAATTCGTTTTCCCATCCGCGGCCGAACTCGCCCCATTGCTCGAGGTGAGCGTTGGCGAGGCCGAAGGAGGCGAGCTTGTCCTTGGTCCAGTCGTTGGCATGTTTCATTGACGGCGAGCCGGTGAGGCGGGGGCCGATGAAGTCGGTGAGGTCGGAAAGGATGTCCATCACCTGGGAGTGGCGGAGGCCTTCCTGGCGGATCTCGGTTACGACAGTAAGGTCAGGGTCGTCTGTGCCAGCGTGGGCTGGGGTGAGGGCGGCGGCCATTAGCATCAAAGTTAGTGCAAAAGAATGAAGGGGAAGACGGTTACATCTCATCAGAGTCTCCGGGACGAGGCGCTGGTAAAGGATTTTAGAAATACATCAGGAGAGGACGAGCACCCAGTCGGGTGAAATCTTAACATTGGGAGAGGCAGGACGCGCCAAGTTGTGAACTAAGGTAAAAAAGTTGCCTAAGAAATTGATTTCCACAGCAAACTTATAGCGTGGGGTCGCATCCGACTTTCGCAGCGAAAGACCGCGACGAAGGCGGAGTTGTCTCTGCCTACCCCAGCAACGAAACCATGCAGTGCGGAGGCCGAACAAGATGCTCTCAAAATGTGCCAATCCAGCCTGCTCCAGACCTTTCCGTTATTTGAGGGACGGTAAGCTGTTCGAGATTGATTCGCGAGATGAATCGGTGCTTGCAACAGTAGGAGAAGAGAGGAAGCCGGTAAGACGGGTAGAGTTCTTCTGGCTTTGTGGTGAATGTTCCGCGGAAATGACGATCATTAACGACCGAGATCGCGGAATCGTAACCGTACCGATCGTGGAGCCGCCCAGGTTCCTGCGCCGGGCGGCCGCCTCGTAAACTACTTGGAGATTCCCGTTGTCTTTGTCGCGGCGTACGCGGGTGCGCCGCGATCGT
>DASTGW010000365.1:0-3104 GCA_035718705.1 Terriglobales bacterium
ACAGCGATACGCGAGCGCAGTGCGGCAGGCTTGCTCCACCACGTTCTGTACGTGAGCCGGCCCCATGATGCGTTCGTTGTACTGCGCTACGTCGATAAACAGCTTGTCTGTTTCGACGTCCTGTTGTGTCATGGTGCCGATCAGGTCGTGAAACTGCATGCCGGTGATGGCAAGCACGGGTTGACCATCTAGCTTCGCGTCATACAGTCCATTCAAAAGATGAATTGCACCCGGACCCGACGTTGCCAGGCACACGCCGAGCTTGCCTGTGACTTTCGCATAGCCGCAGGCCATGAATGCCGCCGACTCTTCATGGCGCACCTGGATGAACTTGATCTTGTCCTGCCGCACCCGAAGGGCCTCGATGATGCCGTTGATGCCGTCGCCGGGAAGTCCGAAGATATACTCCACGCCCCAGTTGATAAGAGTGTCGATGAGAACGTCGGAAGAATTCATTGCTCGCTCCTTGGCCGGCGCACGACTATCGCTGACCTGTCAGGTAGGATGCGAAGTCGTGTTGCGCCGTTCTCTCCGGCGGAAAAAAGCTGCCAGTGCGTTATCCCAACATGCGAGAGAATTTTCCGAGAAGCGCGAATTCCAATTTGGGAAGCTGTTGAAAAATAGTTAGCAAAATCCTCGTGCGACAAACCGCTATGCTCCTGTTACAATCACGAGTTTCGTGACGCACGTCACATCATCGCGTGACGTGGAACCCGATTCCAATGCGCGGAGGGGCGCCGATGTGGGGTGTGCCCGTTCGCTTTGACCGGATAAATGGCTAGGTAATGCCTCAAATTTTTCATCGCAGCAGCAACACCATCGCTAAAGTCTCGATCGTCCTGGTGCTGGCGCTTGTAGGGGGCTCCCTCTTCGCCGCCTTGGAGTTGCAGCGCTCGCCTTATTACTCGTGGCGCGACGTGACGCGTGAGCAACCGGTGCCTTTCAGCCATCAGCATCACGTGGCCGGACTGGGTATCGACTGCCGCTACTGCCATACCTCGGTGGAAACGTCGAATTTTGCCGGAATACCCCCGACGAAGACCTGTATTAACTGCCACCAGCAGATCTGGACCAACGCTCCGCTGCTCGAACCAGTTCGTCAGAGCTACCGGTCGGGGCAGTCCATCAAGTGGACGCGAGTAAACGCCGTGCCGGACTTCGTCTATTTCGATCACAGCATTCACATCAACAAGGGCGTGGGCTGCAACGAGTGTCACGGTCAGGTAGACAAGATGCCGCTCATGCGGGCTGCCAACACCATGCAAATGGAGTGGTGCCTGACGTGCCATCGCGCGCCAGAGAAGGTGCTGCGTCCGAGGGAAGAGGTGTTCAACATGGAATACCAGCAGCCATCGGAGGGCCGTCCGGTAACGGTCAACGGGCAGAAGTTCACTGACCAGGCCTCGCTCGGTAACTATCTGAAAAAGGAATACCACCTGCGTAGTGTTTGGGACATTACGAGTTGCAACACCTGCCACCGCTAAATCCGAGCGGCAGGCGCGTAAGACGGAGAAGATGGAACTCATAAACATTAAAACTGAGAGCAAGCCTTCGCTGGACCTGGCAACGGTGCAGCAGAAGCTTGCGGCGGCACAGGGGCCGGAGTACTGGCGCAGCCTGGAAGAACTCGCCGGCACGGAAGAATTCCAGGAGATGCTCCATCGCGAATTTCCGCGCCAGGCTTCCGAGTGGATCGGCGACGACGTTTCCCGGCGCAAATTCCTGCAATTGATGAGCGCCTCGCTCGCCTTGGCTGGCCTGAGCGGCTGTACGAAGATGCCGACGCAGGCCATCGTCCCTTACGTAAGACAGCCGGAAGGGATCGTTCTTGGGCGTCCGCAGTTCTATGCGACGGCGTTCACGCTCGGCGCGGATGCGATTCCAGTGCTGGCGCGCAGCCACGAAGGCCGTCCGACGAAGATCGAGGGAAATCCGGAGCATCCGGCGGGAATGGGTCGCACCGACATCTTTGCCCAAGGTTCGATTCTGGATCTTTACGATCCTGACCGCTCCCAGACGAACCTTTATCAGGGCGAGACGCGCTCTTACGCCTCTTTCATCGCGTCGATGCAGGCCCCGCTGGTTTCGCAGAAGAGCAATGGCGGTGCTGGACTTCGCCTGCTCACCCGCACGGTGAATTCGCCTACCCTGGCGGCCCAGATCGGCAAGATGCAGCAGCAGTTCCCACAGATGAAGTGGATCCAGTGGGAGCCCACACACCGCGGCGGAGTTTATGCCGGTGCTCAAATGGCGTTCGGTGAGCCTGTCGAATCGTTTTATCAATTCGACAAGGCTGACGTAATTTTTTCGCTTGATGCAGACTTCCTGTATCCCGGCTTCCCTGGCTTCACCAAGTATTCGTATGACTGGGCCAATCGTCGCGATCCTGATTCGCAGAAGAACCCAAGCGGCCTGAATCGCATGTACGCGATTGAGGCGACCGCGAGCACGACTGGTTTCAAGGCCGACCATCGTCTTCCGGTGAAGCCGAGCGACGTCGAGCAGTACGCGCGTGCTCTGGCATCGCGCCTTGGGGTGGGTAGCGGCGGAACAGTCAAGAACGAGCACAACCAGTGGCTCGACGCCGCAGCGAAAGATCTTCAGGCACATCGCGGACGCGCAGTCGTTGTCGCTGGTGAGAGTCAGCCTCCCGCGGTGCATGCACTTGCTCACGCCATGAACGAAGTGCTTGGCGCGCCGGGTTCGACGGTCATTTACACTCAGCCGCTCATTGCGAACACCGGCGATCCGGTGCAGCAGTTCAAGGAACTGGTCGGCGAAATCAACGCCGGCAAGGTGGACATGCTGGTCATCATCGACAGCAATCCGGTGTATGAATGTCCGGTAGACGCCGACTTTGAGCAGATCCTGAAGAAGGTTCCGCTGAAGATACACCACGGCCTCTACTACGACGAGACGGCCTACAACTGTGACTGGCACATTTCTGGCACGCATTACCTCGGACATTGGAGCGACGCTCGCGCAGTGAATGGGGCAGTCAGCATCGTGCAGCCGCTGATCGCGCCTCTTTATGGCAGCCACAGCGCGCATGAACTGATCGCGCTCTTGAACGGCCAGCCCGATGTCTCTGGCTATGACTTGGT
>DASTGW010000366.1:0-4351 GCA_035718705.1 Terriglobales bacterium
GTCACGCCAGAGACGATATAGACAACCTTCGGATGGCGGGCAAGAATCTCAGGCAGAGCCCGAATCACACTCTCAATTCCCTTGTTTGGTGACAAGAGCCCAAACGTGAGCAACACCGATTTGCCCTCGGTACGGAACTTATCCTTGAAGTAGTTAGGATCCATGAAAGGAAGATCGGGCACGCCATGCGGGATCACATCGATCTTTCCCGCCGGAATTGCATACACGTCACGAAGAAGCTGAGCAGCGAGTTCACTCATGACTATCAGCCGATCGGAGAGGCGCGCGATCTCTTCGAGAACAAGGCGCTGATTGGCATCCGGCTCGCGCAGAACTGTGTGCAGCGTTGTCACGAGCGGCATCTTCAACTTGCGCAGCAAGGTCAGGATGTAACGGCCTGCGGCGCCTCCGAAAATACCGTATTCATGCTGGAGACAAACGAGGTCGTTGCCGTTGAAGTTAAGGAACTCCGCCGCCCTTTCGTATGATCCCAGATCCTCTTGCGTCAGTTCGAGACGAACCTGCTCTGGATAGTCGTAACTTGAATCGGGGTCGTTTACCGGAATTGCGAAAAGACGGCCACGCCCGAATTCGTCTGTCAGTGCATTGCACAGGTCAGTCGTGAAAGTCGCGATGCCGCATTCGCGTGGCAGGTAGTTTCCAACGAAAGCAATGCGAGTTGGCAGAGGAAGAGTGCTGGCTTCTGACAGATCATGGATGAGACGCGGTCGATTTTCATTGGGTCTCGAAGGAGTGGTTATGTTTTCGGATGACATTTGTCCTGATTTCGATTTCGGTGCGCGCGTCCAAGTTGAAAATACAGGAGGCGTGCGTTTGTTCGGCAATTCGGCAACAGCGATCTCGGAAGCCAGCCTATCGTGTGCTCTGGAGATAGCTCTCAGCAGCCATTTCCAACGATGCATCTTCTTGAATGTGCCTAGCGTACATGGTCACATTAGCGATATAGAAGCCTGGAACGCGGGACACATGAAGCGAATCAAACTCCGCGGCACTGAAGCGGATGCTGACAGATGAGAGAGCGCTGGCCAAAGCCTTATGAATGGCAGTTTTCTCTGTACTGCCTACTCCGCGTCGGGAATAGGATTCCTGCACCCACATGAAGTGCCAATGCGCATAGCGGATCGTCGCATCGAACCCGCATGACTCTATCCTTTGAACATGAGTCCAACCCGCACGAAAAGGCTCTATCAGCACGTCAAGATCATTCGGCAGGATGCAAGTGTCGCGCAGAAAGATGGAATGGAGCTTCAAAGTCTATACGCTTTTAGCAGGCACAATCGCATCGTGTTCTATATCGTCGTTCTTCCGCGGTTCCGCTTCAGCTTCTTCGTCATGTGGAAAGCCTGTTGCATCTGCGTGAATGGCCGGCTCTAGATGTATCTCCGTGCGATGGCGAGCAGAAAGGTGATTTTTCACGTCGGTCTTTTTGATGATGCTCATGGCAGCTCCTGTCGTTTGTTTTCATGCGTTAAGAACGCTCGTCTGGAGCCAGGCCGGGAATGCCGGAGGCGAGAAGGAAACATCGAGCCTACTTCAAGCATACGCTTAAGCGAGCTTGAGTGCCGGAAACACCCAAGGTTTAAGAGTGTACTGAGTGGTCCCGAAGTGCGCTCGAAATCGGTCTCGCACCTTCTGGTCACCCTGCACGTTAGATAACTACAAGTTAATGGGAAAATCTGAGCAAAACAGGACAGAAGAACCTCTTTGCCGAGAGCAAGCTGGTAGCAGGTAACTTTCCTATTAACTGTGCTAAAGCGAAGGCCGACCGCAACCAGGGCCCCAGTCCAGGACGTTCGTGACGACGAACGCACATCAGGATTTCTTAATAATGTTTGATTCGACAGGCGCCGGAGACGATGGGACATTGAGAGCCCTTGGTGGACGCTCGCGTTCGGAGGCATTTCGTGAATTCAAGAGCGGTTCCGTTGAATACCATCTCAGAAGCCGGAAACAATACGGGAGGTCACAGATCCGGGGCGGTAGGCCCTATCGAGCTCTTCGCCACGGGAATTGCAGGACTTGACGACGTTCTTGGGGGCGGCTTGGCGCGCAATCATCTTTATCTGGTCGAAGGTGAACCAGGGACAGGGAAGACCACACTCGCCATGCAGTTTCTAATGGAAGGTGTACGGTCTGGACAAAAGAGCCTCTACGTCTCACTCTCCGAGTCGAAGGCAGAACTGCTTGAGATCGCGGACTCACATGGCTGGTCGATCGACGGGATAGATGTATTTGAGCTGGCGGCTGACGAGAGTGATTTGACGCCAGAGGCACAGTACACCGTATTCAATTCCACCGAGGTTGAACTCACTGACACCACGAACGCGCTGCTGGCAGAAGTGGAGAGACTCCAGCCGGCCCGCGTGGTGATTGATTCGCTTTCAGAAGTTCGTTTGCTTGCCCGCGACTCCCTGCGCTACCGCAGACAGATACTTGGACTGAAGCAGTATTTCTCGGGACGGAAGTGCACTGTCCTGTTGCTGGATGATCGTACCGCCGAGCGCCATGACTTGCAGCTTCAAAGCATTGCTCACGGCGTGATCCTATTGGAAAGCGTGGAGCGGGAGTACGGCGTCAAAAGGCGTCGCCTAGCGATTAAGAAGTTGCGCGGGTCAAGCTTCCGCGAGGGTTTCCACGACTACTGCATCAAGCATGGCGGAGTGGAGCTCTATCCACGCCTCGTAGCGGCGGAGCATCATCTGGTCCCGCGTTCAACGCAACTGAAGAGTGGAATTGCGGCTCTCGATGATTTGCTTGGTGGCGGCATCGACATTGGTACCAGCACGCTTCTCCTGGGTCCTGCAGGATGCGGAAAATCCACGATCGCAGTCCGTTACGCAGTATCTGCCGTTGAGTCCGGCGGTAGCGCGGCCCTTTTTGCATTCGATGAATCCATAGCTACGCTGATGATGCGCGGGAAAGGCCTTGGAATCGACATGGAGAAGCATGTCAAGTCAAGGAAGATAGTGCTTCGCCAGGTGAATGCTGCGGAACTCTCACCGGGACAATTTGCTCACGAGATCAGGCAACTGGTGGAGAAGCAAGATCTGAAGCTTTTGATCATTGACAGCCTTAACGGCTTCCTCAACGCAATGCCGGGAGAGAAGTATCTTGCCATGCAGCTGCACGAATTGCTTGCATACCTTAGCCAGAAGGGCATAGCTACGTTAATGACGGTGGCGCAGCATGGTTTTGTGGGAACAAACATCGATACACCCGTCGATGTAAGCTATCTGGCCGACACTGTGCTTCTATTTCGGTATTTCGAAGCGTCCGGCGAGGTGCGCCAGGCACTGTCCGTAATCAAGAAGCGCAGCGGAGAACATGAACGCACGATCCGCGAACTAGTGATGAAGGGCGGGACGATCACTGTTGGCAAAATACTGACCGATTTCGAAGGCGTCCTAACTGGTGCTCCCACGTATCGCGGCGCGATGGAAAGCCTTGAGGGGTCTAGGCCGAGTGAAAAGACTATCGTAGCGATATGACCGGCACAGAACATGAGCTCCGCGTCCTTGTTGTTGCTCCCATTGGGCGAGATGGTCTGCTTATCTGTGACCTTCTCAGAAGCAAGGGCCTTCCATGCGAGGCATTTGCTACGCCTGAATTGGCCCGATTGGAACTGAGGCTTGGCGCAGGCGCAGTGATTCTGGCGGAAGAAGCTTTCAAGTTATCCGATGTTCACAAGTGGGCTACGGAAGTTGCGGAGCAACCTTCGTGGTCAGACATTCCACTCATTCTCCTCACGGTCACCGGCGCAGTAGACCATGAGAATCAAAAGAAAATCAATGCATTGCGGCCGCTCGGAAATCTGGTTTTACTTGAGCGGCCAGTCCGGCCTGAAACTTTTCTCAGCACTGTCCAGTCCGCGCTTCGGGGCAGGCACCGGCAATACCAGATCAGAGAGTTTCTAGCCCAGAGCCGCCTGTTGGAGGAATCTCGTCGCAAGTCGGAGAAACTGCTGGTGGCAGGGCGTCTTGCAGCCAGCATCTCGCACGAGATAAATAATCCGCTCGCGTCGGTTACGAATCTGCTTTACTTGATCGGCACATCATCTTCATTGGAAGAAGCAAAGGCGCACACAGATATTGCGGCCCAGGAGCTGGCGCGTATTTCTGAGATTGTGACTCAGACGCTCAGGTTCTACCGGGAACAGAGTAAGCCGTCGATCGTGAAGATCGCCGATATTGTGGACTCCGCCCTCCTTTTCTATCGCGGAAAGTTGGCAAACGCCGGAATTGCAGTTCAGGTGGATGTCAGGGAGTGTTCGCCCATCCTTGCCGTGGGCGGAGAACTGCGCCAGGTGATCTTAAACCTGATTTCGAATTCT
>DASTGW010000367.1:0-2400 GCA_035718705.1 Terriglobales bacterium
ATTCTCCTGCGAAAGCGGTTTGCCATCCAGTCGAATGATGACTTCGGCCGAAGGCATGCGATTTGACGACAGGACAACATTGACAGCCGCTGCCGAGTATTCAAGTACAAGTCGAGAAGGGGTTTCGCCGGCGGCTTCGAAATATTCGGCTGTCGAGTGCCACTGGCCCTGTGCGTAGAAGAGGCGCTCTTCCGGTTGCTCGGTGAAGTGATATTCCGCCGTTTGGTCTTCGACAAATCCCTGCTGGTTGCCGATGCGACCGCGGCGATGTCCGAGGTAGAGCTCCGGGGTCGCCGGAAAACAAACCGCACCAGCGCGATCTTCGCCACGCACCGGGTCGAGCAGCGCGGGGAACTCCAGCGACGAATTCACTTCGCGCAGCAGGTCCTGGATCATTTGTTCCGTTTCCTGGTATGCGCCTTCGCCCATGTGCATGTAGCGCAGGTAGCCGTCCTTATCGACCAGGTACTTCGAGGGCCATGCGCGATTGGCGAACAGCTTGAACAGTTCGAACTCGCTGTCAATCACAATGGGATAGGTGAGCCCGAACTCACGAACACCACGTTCCACGTTGGACTCATACTGGGCAAATGTAAATTCCGGAGTATGCACGCCGATAACGGTCAGGCCGATGTCTTTGTAGCGCTCGTGCCAAGCCTGGATGTAAGGGAGGGTACGGATGCAGTTGACGCAGGTGAAGTCCCAGAAATCGATCAGGACCACGCGGCCGCGTAGTTGACGCATGTTCAGTGGCGGGGAATTCAGCCACACGCGCCCGATCTCCGGCACTCGTACGCGGCCCTTGTCGATCTTCATCCCTGCTTTTGCTCCAGGTATTTGCCGACAATTTCGGCGCAGCGCTCGACCAGTTCGCGATCCGCAGGCTTGAAGCGCGCCGCTTCGTGACTGTCGATATCGAGTTCGCCAATGATCTTCCCATTCACGCGCACCGGAGCAACGATTTCGGATCTGGTGTCGAGTGAACAGGAGAGGTAGCGCGGATCGGCGTGCACGTCGTCGACAACGATCGTCTGGCCCTCACTGACCGCTGCACCGCAGATTCCCTGGTTCAGTGGGATGCGTGTGTGCGGCGTGGCGGCGCCGACGAACGGACCGAGTACGAGCGTGTTCGGGTCGTTAGGATCGAGCATGTAGAAGCCGACCCAGTTATATCCACTTAATCGATGCGCGAGTGTGTGGCAGATCGTCGCCATCAAAACGTTTACGGTGGGAGCAGAGCGGGCGGCAGACCGCAGGTCACGAACGACGTCGAATTCCGTTGTCAGCGGCATGGAACTATTTAACCACAGTAGCTGAAACCGGTTGGATCTGCCGAATGCCGTGGGGGGCAGGGAACTTCTCAGGACGGATAGCGTGTGCGATCGCTTTTAATCCGCCGATGAGCGTGGGCGCCGGGGTGTTGAGAAGTTCGTCATTCACGCAGAAGACTCGGAACGTTCTCGCAGCCGAGGTTTCTTCCCAATGACGGTCGCGAACGATCTTCTCTAGGGGTACGCGATTTCCCGCACCGCACCAGGCAGCGATCACCACTTCCGGATCTTTGGCCCGAACCGTGTCTTCATCAGTTTGTTTTCCGGGATCGCCGATGAACTCTGCACCGGCAGCCTCCACCAGTTCAGCGACCCAGAGCTGCGAGTGGATCAGCGGTTTACCCCATTCCTCGCAATAGACACGAATCTTCGGCATACTGGCTGTGGCCTCTTGTATGGCGCGAATCTCGCGTTGCATTTCTCCAATCAGCGCTTCCGCTCGCTCTGGCACGCCCACCACTCCGGCAATCATCGCCATGTCACGATAGACATCGTCGAGCGATCGCGGCGCAAGGGCGAGGAAGGGAAGGCCAGCTTTTAAAATCTCGATGACGGCCTGCTCTTGGTACGGAACCGAGGCGATGACCAGATCGGGCTTGGCGGCGAGTATCTGGGAAGACTGCGCGGTCCAGGAATCGTGAACGATCAACCGCTTGCCATCGCGAACCTCCGGAACCACCTCGGCGCAATACTTCGTGCAGGCGACAACGCGGTCCAGCAAACCCAGCGCGTGGAGCGTGACCGTGGCGCTCGGTTGAAGAGAAACAATTCTTTGCGGGAAGTAGTTCATCAGCTAGCGACCGGCGCATCTTTCACGCGGAAGGGCTCAACTTCATCGGCGGAAATGTTGGGCAGGCGCCTGAGGTTGTGCCGCAAGTAAGCCCAGGGGATCGTGAACAGCAGCACCTTTGGGCTGAACTTGGTCGATGTGTGCACGAAGCATGCATGTGTGCACCAGCAGTTGGCCTTCGGGATGTCGGCAATCTCCTGCTTCATCAGCGCGGAGTTGAGCGCAGCTGTGACATCGAAGTCGAAATCCTGCAGACGCGCCAGCTTGGGGCGCATTTCG
>DASTGW010000368.1:0-3047 GCA_035718705.1 Terriglobales bacterium
TGGGCGAAACAGTTTTGGAAGGGCAGTTCCCGCCGGAAACTCGACGGGGTAGGAAGCAACAGGAGCCTTTCAGCAATGGAAGGCAAGCGGCGCAACAAACGCCGCCGGTGGTAAGGGAGAGGGGTATCAATGTTTGAACGTTACACCGAGAAAGCCAGGCGCGTGATCTTCTTCGCGCGGTACGAGGCAAGCCAGTTCGGCTCTCCTTATATCGAGACCGAGCACTTGCTGCTGGGTCTTCTGCGCGAAGACAAAGCGTTAACCAACCGGTTCTTGCGCTCACACGCCTCGGTGGAGTCCATCCGGAAACAGATCGAAGGCCATACCACGATTCGTGAGAAAGTCTCGACCTCGGTGGATTTGCCGTTGAGCAACGAATGCAAACGCGTGCTGGCGTATGCCGCGGAAGAGGCTGAGCGTCTTTCGCACAAGCATATCGGCACCGAACACCTGTTGCTCGGCCTGTTGCGCGAAGAGAAATGCTTCGCCGCCGAAATCCTCCACGAACGCGGACTCCGTCTCTCAGCGGTGCGCGAGGAACTTGCTCGCACGTCGCAGGAGAAAGCAGCTCCGCAGCGTTCGCGCGAATCTTCGCTGCTCGCCGAATTCTCTCGCGACCTGACGCAGTCCGCGATGGACAGCCAGCTCGATCCGCTGGTAGGCCGCGATTCCGAACTTGAGCGCGTAGTGCAAATCCTGTGCCGCCGCACCAAGAACAACCCGGTACTCATCGGAGAGCCTGGCGTTGGCAAGACGGCGATAGTCGAAGGCCTGGCGCAGCGTATCGCCGACGGCGACGTTCCGTCGTTCCTCGCCGATAAGCGCATCCTTGCCTTGGATCTTTCGCTGATCGTGGCGGGCACCAAGTATCGCGGACAATTTGAAGAGCGGTTGAAGACCATCATGAAGGAACTGATGGAGTCGCAGAATTCCATCATCTTCATCGACGAGCTTCACACGCTGGTAGGCGCGGGTTCGGCCGAAGGCTCGCTCGACGCCGCCAACATTCTTAAACCGGCATTATCCCGTGGTGAGATCCAGTGCATCGGCGCCACCACGCCTGGCGAGTATCGCAAGTCGATCGAGAAGGACCGCTCACTCGAGCGCCGCTTCCAGTCCGTGAAGGTTCCACCTCCGGGCGAAGAAGATGCCATCCAGGTGCTGATGGGAATCAAGGAGCGCTACGAAAAGTTCCACGCGGTCAGCTACACCGACGAAGCCATCAAAGTCGCGGTGTCGCACTCGAACCGTTATATTCCGGACCGCTTCCTGCCCGACAAGGCGATCGACCTCATCGACGAAGCCGGCGCACGCGTAAAGCTGCGCCAGACGTCGCTGCCTGAGGACATCACCGAAGTCTCGAAGCGCATTAAGTTCATCGTGCACCGCATGGAGAACGCCATCGCGAACCACGAGTTCGAGAAGGCGCGCTTCTACTCCGACGAGGAACGCAAAGAACGCGAGAACCTGCGCGTGCTGCGCGAGAAGTATCACCTCGACGAGTCCTCGACCGGCGTCGTCAACAAGGAAGACATTGAAGACGTCGTCAGCCGGTGGACCGGAGTGCCGGTCGCTTCGATCAAGGAAGAAGAGTCGAAGAAGCTTCTCCGCATCGAAGAAGAGCTGCACAAGCGCATCATCTCGCAGGACAAGGCGATCAGCGCTCTGGCCCGTGCCATCCGCCGCTCGCGTGCAGGCCTGAAGAACCCGAACCGGCCGATCGGCTCGTTCCTGTTCCTCGGACCTACCGGCGTCGGCAAAACCGAAGTCGCGAGAACGCTGGCGCAGTTCATGTTCGCCAGTGAGAAATCCATGATCCGCTTCGACATGTCGGAGTTCATGGAGAAGCACTCGGTGTCGAAGTTGATTGGATCGCCTCCGGGATACGTTGGCTACGAAGAGGGCGGCCAGTTGACCGAGCGCGTGAAGCGCGCGCCCTATAGCGTGGTGCTGCTCGACGAAATCGAGAAGGCCCATCCGGACGTGTTCAATATCCTGTTGCAGGTGTTTGAAGACGGCCAGTTGACCGACGGACTCGGCAACACGGTGGACTTCAAGAACACGATCATCATCATGACGTCCAACATCGGCGCCCGTCACCTGATGAAGAAGACGGGACTGGGCTTCCAGGCCGAGGAGAAGGAAGGCGAAGTCGGAACCAAGGTCGAAGAACTCGTGCGCAACGAGGTGAAGAAGACCTTCAACCCCGAATTCCTCAACCGTATCGATGAGATCATCATCTTCAACGCGTTGACGGAAGCCGACCTCATCCAGATCGTGGAACTGATGGTGGCGCAGCTGAACACGAACCTGATGCAGCGCGCGATCACCATCACCGTCACTGACCAGGCCAAGAAGTGGATCCTGGAGAAGACGTTGACCGATCGCAGCTACGGTGCGCGTCCGTTACGCCGTGCACTGCAGAAGTACATCGAAGACCCTCTGAGCGAGGCGTTGATCCAAGGCACGATTACCACGCGCCCGGCGTTCATCGAGGTCTATCTCGACGGCGAACGCCTCTTCTATCGCCCCGTCGGCGAAGAGAAGGCAGAGGGCGTGCTGCTGTACACGAACTAAGTAGTCCGGGATTTCATATCCCGGAAGTTTAAAGGGCCGCTGACGAAAGTCAGCGGCCTTTTTGTATTCAGCTTCCGGGATTAGGGGAAATAGAAGAGCGGTGTCTAATATCTCAGGAGTTCGGGAGTTGAAAGATGATCGATGCTAGAAGAGGCTGGTCCTTGTTTGCGCTTTTGCTCTTCGCCTGCAATTTGTCTTTGGGACAAACGAAAACGAATGAGGGAGATGTTTGGCTTGCAAAAAGTCCAGAAGCTCGCTCCAGCCTCCTTCTTGGACTGACAATAGGGATGAGTAAAGGCTTTGGAGATGGATGCGCCACTTACTACAAAAATGCTCCGACGCAGAAACCCCATACACTAAAAGACGACCTGTTTGCCAAGTGCATCAAACATGCACCTGGGTTCTCAAATGCAATGAGTTACTACGAAGATAGGGTGACGGATTTCTATACTCGTTTCCCCAATAACAGA
>DASTGW010000369.1:0-3125 GCA_035718705.1 Terriglobales bacterium
CCTGCAACGCGGATGCGCTCGGCGTGGCCGACACAAATGGGTATCGCACCATGCTGGTGGGATGCAAAGGTACACCGGTAGCCAGTTTCAAGGTCACGATGACGCCGGTGGGAATGTCAATCAAGGGACAGCGGGCCTTCTGTGCTGATGAAACAGGTGTGGTGCGTTTTGCCGATGACGGCCGTGGGTTGAGTTGTCTTAGCGAGCACAATCAGATCACTGCCGGACCGGATACAGCCGAAGGTCGCTGATGGAACCGTTTGTATTCCGCTGTTCAGAGGGCTTCGCAAAAAAAATTTGCGAAGCCTTTTCACTTTCAGTATGTCGCACTCATCTCGCTGAGCGGACAACAACTTAGCTGACGCGTTAGTACACCGACATTTCTGTCACCATTGTTGACTTTGCGTTTTTGCCCCTTGACGGGAAAAACGAAGTCGTGGCACTCTCAGTCTCGCGTAGGAGAAACACCCGTCAATGAAACGAATCCCAAATTCGGAAAGTAGGCAAATGCTGCCGACGACATTCGTCGGTTGTGATGCCGGACGGGCGTTCCTTGGATATTCCCACTAGAACTTCGGCCCGACTGGCGCTGTTTCCTACGCAAATCGCACACAACCAACTTTGGCAATAACTGTCGCTGGGTGGTGAAGACCGCGGTTACTTCGACTGTTAATCGAATAACGTGCCGCGTTCGATTGTTCCCCCGGCACGATTCCGGCCAGTGGTGAAGGATGCGGATACTTCTTCGGATGGGGCGCCGCAAGGCGTAGGGTTCGAATCCCCGGACCGTGTCCGATTGTTCCCTGGCTAAAAGAGTACCCAGTATCCAGTTCCCAGTATTCAGTAACAACTGACATCGAGACTGGAAACTGGGTACTGAGAACTGGAGACTGCCCATGAGCGAGCACATGTACAACGTGATCAAGGACGAAAAGGGCGCACCCATCAAGGCGTGGACCAAGGGGGTAGCGCTTGAGGAAGCTGCGGAGAAGCAGCTGCGAAACGTTGCATCGATGCCGTTCATCTTCAAGTGGATCGCCGCCATGCCTGACGTGCACTGGGGAATGGGAGCGACCGTGGGAAGCGTGATCGCAACCAAGGGCGCGATCATTCCCGCCGCAGTTGGAGTGGACATCGGCTGCGGCATGATGGCCGTCCAGACGTCGCTCTCGGCGAGCCATCTGCCCGACAACCTGCACGGGATCCGTGAGGCGATCGAGAAGATGGTGCCGGTCGGACGTACCGACAACGGTGGCGCCAACGATCGTGGAGCGTGGAAGGATGCTCCCGCGCACCACGTCGGCGAGTGGGCGAAGCTCGATGAGCGCTACAAGGCGATTGTCGACAAGTATCCGAAGCTGAACCACGCACAGCGCGTGAATCACCTCGGAACACTTGGCACTGGGAACCACTTCATCGAGGTATGCCTCGACGAAGAGCAGCGCGTGTGGTTCATGCTGCACTCGGGATCGCGTGGCGTGGGCAATCGATTCGGCACGTTTTTCATCGAGCTGGCGAAGCAGGACATGCGCCAGTGGATGATTAACTTGCCTGATAACGATCTCGCGTACTTGCCGCAGGGCACCGAGCACTTCAAGGACTACGTTGAAGCGGTGCACTGGGCGCAGGATTACGCGATGGCCAATCGTCAGTTGATGATGGGTAACGTGATCACGGCGGTGCAGGAGTGCGGACTGGTTCCTCACTTCGACGCTACGTTGCAGGTGGTGAACTGCCACCACAACTACGTCGCGTGGGAAAACCACTACGGCGAGAACGTTCTGGTAACCCGTAAGGGTGCGGTACGTGCTCGCACAGGGGACTTGGGGATCATTCCGGGCTCGATGGGCGCGCAGTCGTTCATCGTGCGCGGCAAGGGAAACCCGGAGTCGTTCACGAGCTGTTCGCACGGCGCGGGTCGTGCGATGTCGCGTGCGGAAGCAAAGCGCCGTTTCACGATCGATGACCACATCGCGGCCACGGCCGGCGTCGAGTGCCGTAAGGACGCCGACGTGATCGACGAGACGCCGATGGCGTACAAGCCGATCTCGGCTGTGATGGACGCGCAGAAGGACTTGGTGGAAGTGGCACACACGTTGCGCCAGGTGGTCTGCGTGAAGGGATAAACACGTAGGGGCAGACGTCCTCGTCTGCCCTGACCAGAGTTTCGCCGGTGGTGAAGAGGAGAGATACTTCGCCTCAACCGAACGCGTATCGGGAGTTGGCGCTCCCGGCGGGTACACCTGCAGCATGGTGGAGCGTTGCTCCGAAGTACAAGCTTAGCGGCAGACGAGGCCCGAGCGCTTCTCTTCTCGCATGTTCCCCGGCGAGAACTTTCAACGGCAGACGAGGACGTCTGCCGCTACACCGGCCGGTGGCGAAGACATCGGTTACTTCGCTCGAAACGCGAGAGACGCGGGTTCGAATCCCGCCGTGTGAATGTGAGTTCACGCGTAGTTTAGTTGGCCTAGAACACTTCAACGTACCGGGTCGCCTGTTCCCCGGCCGAAACCTAAACGCAGTACACGCTCCGGCGCGGCCGGTTAGAAATGCATGTTGCATGTTCGATTTTCTAAAACACGTTCTAGCAGGTCAGAACCAGTTTGCTTCCGGTGGGCTGCTGCTCATGATCGTCGGTGGGATTGGTGTCTTCCTTCGCGAACTGCCGCTGAAGTTCTGGGGCTGGATCGTAGAACAGACGACGATGACGATCACAGTGAAGGATGACGATGCAGCGTTTCATTGGGTCAAGGAATGGTTCCTGGAACAAGACTTCTTGAAACGCATACGCCGAGTCGATCTGGACACGACACTACGCGGGCAGGAACTCGCGATGATGCCAGCGCCAGGTCGTCACTGGTTCATGCACGCGGGTCGCCCCTTTTGGGTGTGGTTCTATCGCAGTGAGAACACCAAGGAGCGAACACAGCGCCGCATGGAGTCGTTGACGTTTCAAACGATAGGTAGAGATCGTAGCTTTCTTAAAACCTTTGTCGGAGAGATCGAAACATGTCATCGCCGCAGGTTGAAGACAACTTCGTATCTCTATGTCTATGACGATGGCTGGACCTACGTAGAGGCTTACAGCTCGCGACTTCTGGATTCGGTGATCTTGAAGCGCGGTG
>DASTGW010000370.1:0-6118 GCA_035718705.1 Terriglobales bacterium
AGATCTTGTACAAGTCGTCGCCGAACACCTGCTGCGGCGTCTGGTAGCCCTTCGGGACAGCGTCCGTGCCGAACAGAATGCGGTCCTGATATTTGTCGAAAAACTTGCGCGCGGTGCGAGGCTGTCTTCCCAGTTCGCCGATGCGGGCGCCGATTTCGACTGTCATGTTGGGGAAGCGGTCCATGCACTCGGAGACGTTTGCCAGGTTCTCGGCAAAATTTCCCACGTGCAGGACGATAAACTGCGTCTTGGGGTGACGGGCGATCATGCGATTGCGCGCGGCAATCAGCTCCTCGTTTGTGGGGAAATCCCCGCCGTAGAACGACCAATCAGGGTGGTTGTGCAGCTCTTCGTAGCGTTCGTTGTACTGGTCAGTGGGAGTGAAGAACGCGGCTGGATCGGAAATGTGAATGCCGACGGGAATGCCGAGTTGTCCGCAGGCATCCCACATGGGATCGAAGCGTGGATCATCGATGGCGACAAGCTTGCCCGAGGTGATGTTCTCACGCAGGTAGAGGCCGAGCGTCTTCAGGATCTTGAGCCCGCGGGCTCCGGCGCGATGGGATTCTTCAATCGATTGCGCCTGGATTTGCGGGTACTTGGGGTCGAGGAACTTTTCGTAGATAGGCTCGCAGAACGAGATGAAGCGTCCGGGATCGGCTTTGTCGTAGCGTGCAATGGCGTCTTCCAATCCTTTGCCATAACCACCGGTGAGATTCACCAGCGTCCGGATGTTCTTGGCCTCCATTACCTGGAGAAGCTCCTGCGTGGTGGCGAGAAACTCGCGCTCGCTGACGATGGCGACGCCCTTGTCATACTTGGCCGATTCGCTCAGGTGCGTGTGGATGTCGATGACCGGGAACCTGGCGCGATCGACCTTCGTCTCATGGACTTGCAGCATGCTCTTAGGCTTGTAGTCTTTGAGGGGAAGGTTGGCGTCAGAGGCAGCAGTTGCAGTCTGTTCTTCGGCGGTGAGGTGGATCGCCGGAGCTGCGGCTGCGGCGACGGTGGCCAATCCTGCACGGCGCATCCATTGGCGGCGGTTAATCACGTTTCCTCCTCGTTCGGAGCACTTAACTTTGGTTGTCGGAACAGCTACTGACTGGCGCTGCGGAAGTGCATCTGGAAATTTTGTACCACGCGATTGATAACGCCGTCAGAAGGCGCATCGGGATGCAGCCCTTCATGCTGGCTGCGGAAGAATGCCAGCAGCTGAGCTACGAGCACGTCGATCACGGGTGCGCCATGGTCACCGACTGACTGCATTCCGGGACACTCGATGGCTACGTCTCCTTCGCGGAGCAGGTCGGCAGGAATTTTTTCTCCGACGACTACCTTCGCCATCCCGAGCTCTTTCTGCTCGAGTTCGTGGAGCAAGTCGCGCTCGAAAGCGCGCAAAGACGGATCGGACGAAAGGAAGCAGACGATGAGAGCGTCACTGTGCGCGAAACTCATGGGACCGTGCCGGAACCCCAGATAGGTTTCGCTCATGGTCGCAACGCGGCCGCCGGTGGCTTCCAGCATCTTTAGTGCGCCTTCACGGGCAGCGCCATAGCGATTGCTGTCCGCCAGGAACACGGCGCGGCGGAACGGAGTTTCGGCGATGGCAGCAAGTTTTCCGAAGTCATGGAGCAGCACGTGTGACGCAATCTGGCTGAGCGCCTGGCAGGTGGATTTGTACTTTTCCGGGGCGGCGGTGTAGGCGAGCGAGCGAGCTGCGAGTACAAGATTCGTGAAACTGCTGGTCATGACCAGGCTGCGATCGTTGGTGCTGTCATCAAGCATCAGCACCGTTACGTTTGGCGAAGCCGCCGCCGCCAGCCTTCCCTTTTCGTTGCAAGTGATCACCAGATGCCGGATCTGCGGATCGGAATTAAGAAACAGGGAAAGCGCCGCAAAGCTTTCCGGGCTGTCACCGGAGCGAGCAATGGAAACCATGAGGGCCGGGCGAACCGGCGGAATGGCATTGCTTCCATGTGCGACAAGCGTTCCCCCACCGACGACGCTGACGGGAATGCCCAAACGGTTCTGCAGTTCCAGGCGAACACAATCACCCACGTATTCAGAACTGCCCGATCCGGTGAGGACGATGCTTTTCACGTCGCCGAGCGCAGCTTGCAGTCGCGCCATGTTGCGCGAGAGCAGGTCCGCAGTGGCCGTCCAGGTGAGCGGCTGTTGACAGATTTCGCGAAGGGTATGGAAGTATCCATCCTTCTTTTGTGTTTCCGGAGAGGGAGCGAACAATTTGTGAGCGAGGGGTTGAGCCGTCTCAAGGGTCTTGAGCCATTGATTGAGTTCGACTTGAGCTTCCGACATGTGGGCCCCCGCGGCGCAGATTAGTATAACAAAAACATAAGTAAAAGAAACATTAAAAGAAAGGGCGCAATACCTATCTTTCGACGGAGAGAGGCTTAGAATCACACCTAAGCACGTCTTTCCTTCCATTTACGGCCAAAAATAAGAGGGCCGGAAAGTGCTATCTTGAACTGTCGTTTACTTGTCTTTGCTTTTTCCAACGGCGATTCCTGACTCTTCGGGCCTCTTCAAATCCGCGACAGTCTCAGCCGCAGATTACGCATCCCCTCTGCCGAAGCAAACACAATCCCTTTTTCGTTCGAGCGATGGCGCCTGGTTCCTGCAGCCACTCCGGGCAGCACGACATCGGGCGATGAAGAGACGTTGAGTCCGCCGAGATTCAACTCGTAATTCGTTTCCGGAACAAGCCCTGCAATCATTAGCGACGTGCAAGCAATGTCCGGAAGCGACACCTCCGCTGACTCGATAGCTTTTCCATTGGTGCTGAAGAGAACCATTGGCCCCTGATCGACAGCCGCGCCCTGGACGGAGACGCCATCAAGAAGTTCGACTCTCTTTTTCCCGGTTGCTCCTTTTTCGCCAATCTCGAGCACGTGCAGGAAATGGTTTTCCTCCTGGGGAGAGGCAGGAGAAACCTCGATGCGCCAGGCCCCGGGTACCACGTTCTTGCGATTCGAGCTTTGGATCCGTTCGAAGTCCTGTCCCCAGAAAAGTTTCCACATACGGTGGAGTTTGGGATCGGTCGGCAGTGGTGATCCGGCGGCATCTTCGAGCGGCCAGTTCTGGCCGGTGCCCCATGCTCCGGCGGTATCTGTCCCTGGACAGTAGAACTCGTTTCCTGCGCCACCCCGACGAGTGATCACGCGAGCGTCAGGAAGAAGCGAATGCACGAACAGTTCGCCTGCGCCTTCGGTGAACCGAAATGTCTTTGCATCGCGGAAGTCTTTGGTTCCAGGCTCAGTCGAAGCGTCCTGATCGACGCTGGGCGAGTTCACCCCGTGCAGCAGCCAGACCTTCTTAAACGATGGATTGGTGCTGACGACGCGATCGAATACGAACAGCAGATTTGTTTCCGGCCAATACACCAGCTCGCGCGTGAAGGCGCGGAGTTTGGATCGCGAGTAGGCGTTGGAAGCGTCACCGAGCGCATAGTGATAGCGGCCGGGAACGTAGTCAATGACCTTCATGGAGCCGAGGTCCCACAGGTCGCGCGTGCGTTCGAAGTCTTCGCGACTGCGGATGGTATTCCAGTACCGGGCCGAATTCATACGCTGCCCGCCGTCATTGCAGGCATCCACCACATTGTCAGACCAGAAGAATCTCTCCGCTGGGTCATACACCAAAACGGAGTTATGTGCGACGGTGCGACGGTAGTAATTCAGGTAGTGAGGGCTCTCTGTATCGGTGTAGTCGGCGCCCGTGTCGAGCGCGAGATACCCGCGGTGATAGATGGTGAACTGGTTCTGGTCAAGATGCTGATGCTTGGCGAGATACGGACCACAGTCGAATTCGATCCAGGTGGAATCAGGAGCCCAGCCGTTGCGCATGACAAGGTGACCGACGCCGGCAAAGTATCGCTGTCGTGAGAGCTGATTTTCCTTGCTGAGAGAAGGATCTCGAGGAACGACCTCGGGATCGTCCCAGAGGAACTCAAGCACTGGAATCGCCCACTGTTTGGCAAAGAATCCGCTGCGGCGAAGCAGCCATGCGGCGTATGGATCTTTGAAGCGATTGATGGCGTAGCCAAGCAGCGCCGTGTCGCGCGAGTCCAGAACCGGATACTCGTTATCGCCCTCGCGGGAAGGCGTGCCGTCCGGCATCAACTTGTAGAGATAAGTTGTGCCAATGTTACGGAAGACGGAAAAGTGATGTGCTGGATCGACTCCGGTCATCGTGCGCTGAAGTTCGGCAAGCAGCACGAGCGACGCCCAAGTGATGCGCATGTAATCCATCGACTCGTGATAGCTGCCGTCAGGGGTAACGAACTCAGAGATATCGAGGACGTTATCGAAGCAGCCCTGGACGGTGTTCTTCCATGCGTCGCACTGATTGCAATTCGGCTGGCCTTGAAGTGCGGCGGACGCGAACGCTGCAAGAGCGAGATAGCGGACCGAGTAATTATGGTACGAGTAGTTTTTCGGATCCTTGAAGTCGGCTGTGGCCAGCATGGCCGAAGCGCCGTCGCGAAGCTCACCAGCGATTCGCTCTTTGAGCTCACGATCAAAAGCGGGGTAGTCGAAGAGCCAATCGAAAGCCATGGCCCAGCGGGCGTAATCGACCCACGAGCGTCCGGGTCTGCCGCCGGCGTTGATGTGCTTGCTGCGCATCTCCGCGAGAGCTTTCTCGGCGAATTCGGATCTGCCTGTGAGCAGCCAGGAGAGGGCCCAACCTTCCATGTCCTCAGAGGGACGCCTGCCTGCTGCATAGCGGGCTTTGAGGATGTGTAATCCAGTGAATGGATCAGAGTCGGCGATGAGAATCCGCGGATGTCGTACTGCCTCTTCGGCTCGCAAAGGCAGACGAGAAGCAATTGCAGCGGCGATGGCAGTGGCAACGAAATCGCGTCTTCTCATTATTCTCCTTGTGGCGACTTCGATGTGTTCTCGGCGTTTGCCAAACGCGTGAAGTGATAGGCGAGCATGCGGTCCGGTAGAAGTAGTGCTCTGTGAAATCGAGCTTCAGCTTCGTCGCTGCGTCCGAGCTCGCGCGCGAGCAGTCCAGCGCTGTACATCCACCAGCTAGGATATTGGCTGGTCTCGCTACGGCTAGCGGCTTGATCAAAGGCCGTTTGCAATCGCCCTTGCCATTGTTCGGCGTTGAATCCCGGGAGCTTTTGCGCAGCCAGCCAGCTCCAGCGAACTTGATCAGGGGAGTTGGCGTTCACGGCTGCCTTTAACTTCGCTTCCGCGAGATCGCTCTTTCCGCAGTGCTCGTAAACCTTTGCGACCAGATAATTGGAGCGAGCTGACTGTACGATCCCCTCGAGACCGTCACGCGTGAATACCAAGTCCGGAACTTCCGAAGCGAGATTTGTGGCGGTGGAGATTGCATCGCCACACTTCCCTGCCCTCGATTGTGCGAGTGCCTTTTGCAACTGCACTTCCACCCATACCTGGCGAACGTTGGTGCCACCTTCTTCGCGTGGAAAAAACCGATTGTGGAACAGACTGGTGGCCTTGTCGAAGTCTCCGGCTTCGGCCAGGTTCAGGATCAATTCGAAGATTAGCGGAGGTGGAGCGCTGTCGAGATGCGGATATTTTCCCAGCGCATCCGCACGTTCCTGCGCGGAACGATGCAGCAGGCTGAGCGCCTGGTCCATGCCAAGATAGATCGCGATGTTTTCCGGATCAGTGCGCATTCCATCCTGGAATGCAGCCAGCGCCTGCTGCGGATCGTTCTTGATGTGAAGCAACGCGAGGCCCGTGCTGGCGTCGAGCACGGGAATGTTCTTCCCTGCTTTCTTTGCTTCCGCCCATTCCGTCAGCGCGGGGTCGACGAGTCCGCGAGAAAAGTAAAACGTGCCAAGCAGGTAGTGAGCAGTTGCGTCGGAAGGATCGGCTTTGGTTGCCGCCTGCAAGACCGCGTACTCGGTGGCGGTGCTCGGAAATACGTAGGCAGTGGAAAGCTGGGAGGCCGCACGATAGTCAGCAGCACCGGACTGCCCGAGCTTCTCGTGGCAGTAGCCACGGAAGTAAGCCACCATCGGATGTTTCTGCGGGCTGAGCGAGCCAAGCTCGGTTTGATCGCCGACTGCTTCTGGGTAGGCGCGAGTGAGAATGTTCAACGCTTGGTTGTACAGTCC